>JAXDMH010000503.1:0-5767 GCA_034666225.1 Myxococcales bacterium | reverse complement strand
GTCGAGGAGGTGTCGCGGCGGCGCCGCGAAGAAACCCAGGCCGCCGGAACGCCGGTCCTGCCGCGGGTCGAGCTGCCGGCCGAGGCGCGTGCCCTGCCCCTGCGCGAGTTCCGCGACCACATGGAGCGTGAGTACATCCGGATCAAGCTGGAAGAAAACGGCTGGAACATTTCCCGCACCGCCACCGTGCTGGGAATCGAGCGCACCAACCTGCACAAGAAGATGCGCGCCCTGGGCCTGTCGCGCGACGAACGCGCGCCCGGCGCGTGAGGGTGACAGGGCGATGATTCGGCTGGCCGGTTTTTTTGGGCTGACCGGCGTGGCGCTGGGAGCCTTCGGCGCGCACGGCCTGCGCGAACGGCTGGGTCCCGGAATGCTGGAGGTCTACCGAACCGGCGTCCTTTATCAGTTGATCCACGCCGTGGCCTTGCTGGCGGTCGCCCTGGGCGCCGCCCGGCTGCGCCGCCCCCGCGCCGTGGCGGCCCTGTTCACCGCCGGGATCGTGGTTTTTTCGGGCAGTCTTTACGCGCTGGCCTTGACCCAGGTTCGCGTGCTGGGCGCCATCACCCCCATTGGCGGCCTGGCCTTCATGGCCGGCTGGGTGGTGCTGCTGCTGGAACGATCGACGCCGCCGGCGTAGGCAACGTCATCGGCAACCTGGTCCGACGCTACGGTCGGTCCAGCACCTCGCGCACCTTGCGCAGAAGCGCTTCGGGCGTGATGGGCTTGCCGAGAAAGGCGATGCCGACGGCGGCGCGGCCGGTGTCGTGGACGACGGTGTCGCCACCATAGCCCGAGACATAAAGCACGCGCATGTCGGGCCGCGCCGAGGAGAGCCGCGCCGCCAGCTCGCGGCCGCTCATGCGCGGCATGACAACGTCCGTGAGGAGGAGGTGGATGCGGGCCGCAACCTTTTCGGAGAGCAGGAAGGCCTCGCCACCGTTGCTGGCGTCCAGCACGTCATAGCCCGCGCGGCTGAGGATCGCGCGCAGCAGCGTGCGGACCTGATCCTCATCCTCGACGACCAGGATGGTCTCCGACCCGCGCAGGGTGGTGGGCGCCGGCGCGCTGGCAGGGGGTGGGTCGACGGGGCGATCGACGCGCGGAAAATAGATCCGGAAGGTCGTTCCACGGCCGAGGGCGCTCTCGACGGTGACGTGTCCTCCACTCTGCGTGACGATGCCATACACCATCGACAGCCCCAGGCCGGTGCCGTCCTCTTTCGTGGTGAAGAACGGCTCGAAAACCCGCGCGCTGGTCGCCGCGTCCATGCCGATGCCTGTGTCGGTGACCACCAGCATGACGAAGGGGCCGGGGGTGACGCCCGGGTGGATGGCCGCGTAGGCAGCGTCCAGGTTGACGTTCACCGCCTCGATGGTCAGGTCTCCGCCGGTGCGCATGGCGTCGCGCGCGTTGACGACCAGGTTCATGATCACCTGGTCGACCTGCCCGGGATCGGCAAGGATCTGGCCCAGGTCGCCGGTCGGCAGGAACACCAGGGCGACGTCTTCGCCCACCAGACGGCGCAGCATCCTCTCCAGGCCGACGAGGATCTGATTGAGGTCGAGGACGCGCGGCTGCAGCACCTGGTGGCGGCTGAATGCCAGCAGCTGCCGCGTCAGTTCCGCCGCGCGCTGGCCCGCCTTGTTGATCTCCTCGAGATCGGCGCGCAACCTGTCGCCGCGCGGCAGGTCCTCGAGCACCAGCGCGGAGGTGCCGAGGATGACCGAGAGGAGGTTGTTGAAGTCATGGGCGACGCCGCCCGCCAGCCGACCGACAGCTTCCATTCGCTGCGACTGCCGCAGCTGCTCGTCGCGCGCCCGAAGCTGGGCCTCGGCGCCGCGCTGCTGGATCGTCGCCCAGCAGCGCTGGACAAACTCCTGGGTGATGGCGACCTCGTCGGCGGTCCAATCGCGCGGCGTCGCGTGGTGGACGGCGATCATGGCGCGACAGATCCCATGCTGGGCCAGCGCGCAGCAGATGAAGGCCCGGATCCCCAGGTCGTGATAGAGGCGGACGTCCTCGCTCGGCCCCAGTTCGGCCAGCTCGACATCGACGTCGCGCACGACCACGGGCGGACCGCCGCGCCTCAGCTGATCGGCGACGCGCGATCCAAAGTCGACAAGGCGGTGCTCACCGACGATGCTGGCGACCCGCTGGGTGTAATCGTGCAGCACCGTGCAGCGATCGGCCTCGGCGTCGACCTCGGCGTAGGCGCAGCGCGCGGCGCCCAGGTGCCGGCCCAGCAGCGGCAGCGCCACGGGCAAGATGCGCTGGGCGTCGGCCAGCTCGCGGGCCGCGTCGCCCAGCTCGTTGACCAGCCGGAGCCGCGACTCGCTGGTGCGCAAGGCCCGCAGATCCCGATCGTGCGCGATGGCGATGGCTGTGAGGTGCGTGGCCGACGCGACCCAGGCGCTCTCGTCCTCGCGCGGTCCGCGCGCCTCGCGGTAATACATGGCGAAGGTGCCCAGCAGCACGTGCTCGGGCGAGAAGATGGGCGTTGACCAGCAGGCACGCAGGCCGTGCGGCAGCGCCTGGTGACGGTATTTTGCCCACGACGGGTGCGTAGCGATGTCCTCGACAACGACCGGCATCCGGGTGTACGCGGCGGCACCGCACGACCCTTCGGTGGGCCCGACAACCTTGCCATCGATGGCCTGTGAATACTCGCGCGGCAAGTTCGGCGCGGCGCCGTAGTGAAGAGAGTGATAGGCCTCGTCGTAAAGAAGGATCGAGCACAACATATTCGGCGCCTGACTCTCGATAAGACGCACGATGGTCTCGAGGACACGCGCCAGCGGCGCCCCGGTCGCCACCTGCTCCAGCACCCCAGCCTGGCCAGCGTAAAACGCCTTCGACGTCCCGCCCACGGGGGCAGCATACTCGTGTCACAGAAAAGGGGCAGTGCCGGGCCAGACCCTGGCCGATCGTTCATCTGCACCTGCACCTGCACCTGCGCCTCCGCCTATCTGAGAACCACCCACAGCACGCCAACCGCCACCACGATGAGGCTGGTGACCAGCCCCACGCCGGTCAGCAGTTTCCGCTGGTCATAGTGGGCCAGCGACTGATCGAGAGTGGCGATGGCGGTGCTTCGCTCGGCGATGGTCTCTTTCAAACGATCGATGCGCTGATAAAGCGGGCGCAGCTCCGTGGCGGCCGGGCGCGACTGCGCGGCGGCGCGACCCAGCTGTTCCGTCAGCTCGGCCACCTCGCGCTCCGCCTCCGAGCGGTCGCGGCTGTGGCCCGCGATGCCGGCGCCCATCTCGCCGGCGGCGTGCCGGCGGGCGGTGACCGCGGTGTCCAGCCGGGACCGCGCCTCGGCGGCGGCCGCGCGCAACGACACCGAGCGCTCGCGCAGACCGCGCAGTTCGCCTTCCAGCCGGGTCGCCTGCGCCTGCAGCGCCGCCAGCTCGGAAGCCAGCGCGGCCGCCTCGTGGCGCAGGTGTGCCGCCCGGGCCTTGCCGTCTGGGCTGGCGGCGGCGGTCTCCGCGTCGCGTTCGTGCGAGGCCAGGCGATCGCGCACGCGTCCCAGGCGCGTGGCCACCTCCTGACTTTCAACCGTCACCGGACGAAGTCGCTCGTCGGCCTCGACGCGGGCGGCGTCGCAGGCGCGCCACTCCGCTTCCAGCGCCGTCTCCTGCGCGCCCAGCCGAACGTCTTCGGCCGATTGCAGCCGCTCGGACGCGGCGATGTCCGCCAGGGCCGCCTCCCGACGGGCTTCGGCGCGGCCGATGGCCTCCAGCAGCCCCGTCAGATCGGGCGCGTGGAAGCCCTCGCGCAGAATGGCGGTCCCCAGCTCTTTGATGGCCCCACCCAGCAAGCGCTGCGAGCCGTCGCGTTCGTTGACCAGACGCCGCCGTCGCTCGCCCGCGTCCAGCTGGCCGCGCAGGTAAATATAGATGTATCCGATCGATTCGGCGATCCATGCCACCACTGACCAGACGGAACGGGCCGCTTTGGTCAATGGCCCGGGGGGCAAGACGCGGGCGGTGCTGATCTTGGCCTGTGGCCCCGGCGCGAACGACATCATCGTGGGAGACATCGCCGCCGACAGGGCCGCGGTGGCGGCGGTTTCCGTTCGTCCTTCTCCGCGCGGCGGGGGCGTCGGCGCTCGCGGGAAAAGCGGCACCGCCGTCACCGACCCCAGGCGTTTGCCACACTGGGAGCAGTAACCAAGATGGTCGGCATTATGATGTCCGCAATGCCGGCAGGAACGCATGAGGTGTGTAGTTTAACCTGCCACCGGAACCATCACCGGTTTTCAGCGGCCATTATCCATGGTACCGATTTGATATGAACGCCGCCGCCAAGATGAGCTGCCTATTGATCGAAAAGGCTCTAGGCAAAAGCGCCGCCTACAAGAAGGTCGACGAGGGTCTTTACGTCGTCAAGCAAGGGACCTGCGTGGTGATGATCAACGTCATCGCCTGGCCCCCGGACCGCGCCGTCGTGCGCCTGGTCGCCCAGCTGGTCAAGGGCGTGTCGATGGAAGTGCCGCTGGCCCTGCAGCTGCTTGAGATGAACGCCCTCCTCCGTTTCGGCGCCTTCGCGTTCGTGCCGGTCGGCGACATGATCATTTTTTCGCACACGCTGCTGGGCGGAAAAACGCTGGACCCCGTCGAGCTGACCACCACCATCCACGACGTGGCCATCATCGCCGACGAGTACGACGATCGCATCGCCGCCCGCTATGGCGGCCAGACCATGCAGGACCTGCTGGAAGAAAGCGTCGTCGAGCATTTCCGGACGGCGCACTCGCGCGACCATTTCAAAGCATGAGCGGGCGCCGCCAATGTCGATGATGACCGGCGCCAAAGCGAACATTCTGGAGGCGGTCGGCAACACGCCGATCATTAAGCTGCAGAAGGTGGCCCAGCACGTGGCCGCCGACATCTACGTCAAGTGCGAGTACCTGAACCCGGGCGGATCGATGAAGGACCGGGTGGCCCGCAACATCGTGACCGACGCCGAACGGCGCGGCCTGCTGGGCCCGGGCGGAACCATCGTCGAGGCGACCAGCGGGAACACCGGCATGGGCCTGGCGCTGGTGGCGGCGCTGCGCGGGTACCAGTGCGTGTTCGTCATGCCCGACAAGATGTCGCAGGAAAAAGTGGCCGGCCTGCGCGCGTTCGGCGCCCGCGTGGTGATCTGCCCGACCGCCGTCGAGCCCGAGGATCCGCGCAGCTATTATCAGACCGCCAAGCGCATCGTGCAGGAGACGGCCGGCGCCTTCTACGCCAACCAGTACCACAACCCCGCCAACCCCGAGGCGCATTACCTGTCGACGGCGCCCGAGATCTGGAAGCAGACCAACGGCGAGGTCGATGTCTTCGTGGCCGGCATGGGGACGGGCGGCACCATCTCGGGCTGCGGGCGTTTCTTCAAGGAGAAGAAGCCGGGATTTCGCCTGGTCGGCGTCGATCCCATCGGATCGCTGTACTACGAGTACATCAAGACGGGGCGCATGACCCGGTCGTTCTCCTACTACGTCGAGGGAATCGGCGAGGATTTTCTGCCATCGACGATGAACCTCAAGATCCTGGACGACGTGGTGCGCGTCGACGACAAGGAATGCTTTCTCATGACGCGCGAGCTGGTGCGCCAGGAGGGGCTTTACGTCGGGGGAAGTTCGGGCGCGGCGGTGGCGGGGGCGATCCGCTATGCCGAGATGTCCAAGCGCAAAGAAAACATCCTGGTGCTGTTGCCGGACAGCGCCCAGAAGTACCTGTCGAAGATCTTCGACGACAAGTGGATGCGTGAAAAT
>JAXDMH010000502.1:0-9969 GCA_034666225.1 Myxococcales bacterium | reverse complement strand
CAATCAATACACTGGCTTGGCTGATATTTGTGGTGGAATGAAACTTGCTGGACCAGACGGCAAACGATGGAGATCACCAATGAGCGCTAAAGTGATTCTTCCCGATTTCCGTCTCCCAGGCGAGGCGCCCCGGCCGGCCGTGAGGGCACTGTGGGTGGCTGGAGGCTTGATGGTTGTCGCCACCGTCGTGCTGGGCGGCGCCCTCTGGCACCGGCACTCGGTCGATCTGGCGGCCCAGTCAGCCCCCGCGAAAGTTCTTGCCGTCGCTGCCCAGCAACAGCAGATGGCCGCCGAGCCCGCCCGACCCGCTGAAGCGGCGCCGACCGCATCGCCGGTCGCGCTGGCCGCCGTGGCCGCGCCGGCCGAAATTCCCGCTCCGCCCACCGCGGGCGCGGCCACCACCAATGCGCCTACATCAGTTCGTCACCGCGCCGGCGGTCACCGCCATCACGGCGCGCACGCGGCGAAAGCTGGCCACGCGAAAGCGCTGGCCGCGCGCGGCGCATCCGAGTCAAGAGCCTCCAAGAACTCGTCCGCCAAGAAAAAGGACGACACCATCGACCAGCTGCTCAAGCAGTTCAAGTAGCCGAGGCGAATGGCCGATAGCGGGTACGCTGCCCGGGCATCTATCGTCCGTTCAATCCACCGGCTTCTGCGAACCGCGCTTTCCGTCGGAAAATCACATGAGAACTCCTGCGGTTCGGTTTGAACGAACGCAGTTTTCATGTTACGTGATCGGACGCAAGATCGCGGCGGGACAGGCACCAAGCTGACCGCGCGTTGAAAGGGCAACCATGGCCGAGCGTCGTGAAAATTCCGTACTGTTTTCGCTGAAAGAGCTTCGGCGGATCGAGGACGATCGGGTCAAGAAAGAGCAAGAAGAGGCCCAGGCCCGGCTCGAAGCCGAGAAGCAGGCAAAGGAAGCCGCCGTGCGCGCCGCACGCGACGACGAAGAACGGCGCAAGCGCGACGAAGAAGATCGCGTGCGCCGGATCGAGGAAGACAAAGACAACAAGGTTCGCGAGGAGCAGTTCCGCTTGCAGGAAGCTGAGCGGCGCCACCGGGTTGAAGGCGAGCTGAAGCTGCAAGAAGAGCGCATGCGCCTCGAGGTTCAGGCGCGGTCGGGCCACAAGTCTCCCGTCAAAGCCATCGCCGGCGTGACGGTGGTGCTGGTGCTGGTCGCCGTGGGTCTCGGATTCAAGATGTACTCGAGCCACCAGGCCGAGCTGCAGGTCGCTCAGGCACGCAACGAAGAGCTGGAGCGGCAGGGCAAGCTGGCCCAGGCCGAATACGAGCGGAAGATGTCAGCCATCCAGAAAGAGATGGAGCAGAAGCTGGCCACCGCCAAGAGCGACGACGAGCGTTCGCGCATCCGTGACGAGTACCAGGCCCAGCAACGCCAGGCTGAGTTTGCCAAGCGAACTCATCGTGCGTCTACCGGAGCCCGTCCCTCTGGCGACCGAGGCGATGCGCCCGTCACCCCGGGCGTCAGGCCGCGTCTTGGCAAGAAGGACGTCAGCGACAATCCGCTGGAAGGTCTGTAAAGACGCCGGCAGCGTGACGGCGGTCTTCGCGCCGGACCAAGGACGGTGGTACAACTTTCGCCACCGTGATTGGCGATGAACTGTTCGAGGAGCGCAAGGGACGGCTGCTGCAGTTGCTCAAGCGGCTGTCGTACGAGCAACGCGAGGTGACGCTGGCGTCCGGCCTCAAGAGCAACTTTTACATCGACTGCAAGCAGGCGGTGCTGACGGCGGAGGGACACTTCCTGGTGGGCGCTCTGTTCCACCGCATCTTGAGCGAACAGGCGCGCGAGGTTGAGGCGATCGGAGGCGTCACCATGGGAGCCGATCCGCTGGCCTCCGCGGTGTCCACGGTCAGCTTCATCGCCGGCCGTCCCCTTGCCGCGTTTTATGTGCGCAAGGAGCCAAAGGGCCACGGCACCGGGCAATGGCTGGAAGGGACCAAGTCACTGCGGCCAGGCATGCCGGTGGCGATCTTGGAGGATGTCGTCACCACGGGGGGCTCGGCGCTGAAGGCCGTCGCCCGCGTGCGCGAGCACGGCTTGAAGGTGACGGTGATTCTGGGGCTGGTCGACCGTGAAGAGGGCGGCCGCGAGACGCTGGAGAAAGAGGCGCCGCTCATCACGCTGTTTCGCAAGCGAGACTTCGTTTGATGAAGGCGGCTGGGCGGAGCGCGCTGGCCGTCGCCGCCGTCGCGATCATCGCAACGATGGCGACCTGTGCCGCGCCCAAGCCGAAGCCCGTCGATTTTTCCGATGCGCCGCGGACCTACGTCGAGAAAGACTACAACGACGTTTACGAACGCTGGACCCGGCACGACCGCGCGCTGAACGAGGTCGACGTGGCGCTGGAGGCATGGGGAACCTTCAAGAGCTGGGACTTTCGCGAGGCCTACGTCGAGCGGTACGCGGCGATCTATGGTCTCAGCCACCCGGACCGATCGCTTTTGCGGCAGGCGCAGCTGGACAGCTTTCGTCAGGCCTACGAATTCCACCTGACCGCCCAGAGCGCCAACTATAAGTGGAATGACCTGGAGAAGAAGGACTCGGCCTGGCGCACGACGCTGGTTGATGGCCTGGGCCACGAGCTGTCGCCCGAATACGTGCGCGTGGTGAAGCTGCCCGACGCTTACGAGCGGGAGTTCTTTCCAGCCAAGACGCCCTTCACCAAGACCTACGCCATTCGCTTTCCGGTGTCGGGCTCATCGGACAGCGGCGCCGGCCTCGGCCCCACGGAATTTGTCGGCCCCAGGACCGGCACCATCACACTGCGCATATCCAGCCCCATCGGCCGCGTGGAGCTGACCTGGCAGTCGCACTGACGGCTGGTCTCAGCGTTTTTTGCGGGCGGTGGTGGTGGGCGGCGGCGTGCGGACGGGTTGCATCTTGCGGCCGGTGCCGCCGCGATCCAGGTCGTCGAACGACTCGACGACGTTGTGCTTGTAGAGATCAGCTTCGCGGGCGAAGAAGTCGCTTTCGATGGCATCGAAGGCGGACGTCGGCGTCAGGTGCGAGCTGCTGATCTTCTTGAGCTTGGTCTTTGAATCGGATGCCTTGGCCTGGGGCTGGGGCGGCGGCGTCTTCGTCCTGGCGGGGCCGGGCTCGGGGGCTGCGACCAGCGGCAATTCTGGGGCGGCGGGTTCGGCAGGTGCGACGGGCGCGGATTCTCGCGCCGTGATCACCACCGGCGCCGATGCCGGCTGGGCCACGTGGGCGGTGACCGGCGCGGCCGGTTGGGCAACCAAGGGCGTCGCTCGGCGAGGGAAGGCCGCGTCCAGCTTCATGTGGATGGTCGGCTCGGTGCCAATGGCCAGCGGTTCCACCGGTGGTGGCGTGGGCAAAGATCTTCGGGCCGGGATGGCGCTGGCGATCACCGCCGGCTCGGAGGAAGTCTTTCTCACCGTCAGCGGGATGGGCGCCGGCGTCCGGCGCGTTGCCGGTTCAGCCGACGACAGGTCGCGCTGCCGTCCGCTCTTTCGCCGATCGCCCCCGACCGCTCGCTGGTCGGGGACGCTGCTCAGCCGGGCCGGCGTGGGACGGCTGACGACGGAGGCGGGCGCATGGGCGCCGCTGGGTCGTAGCGGTTTGGCCGGAACAAAAGGTGGTGCCGTCGTCGGAACGGACACCGACGGGCGCTGCATCCACGGATCGCTCCCGCTACTGGCGCCGTCATCGCGCATCGCCGAACCCGGTTTGAGGGCCAGGGCCCCGGCGTCCAGGATGCGTTTGATGACCCGCAGGGTGTCGAAGACGCGGAACGGACTTTCCTCGATCACATCGGCCAGCGTGCGCCGGCCGTCGAACAACCGCAGCACCGGCGTCGCCTCCGCGGGGACCCGCTTGGCGCCTGGCACGGGCGTACTTGAAGTCGCCACATAGACGGTGCGGGGCGCGCCGAGATCGCGGGCCGCGTGGGCGAAATCGCGCATGAAACGTTCGCACTCTTGCAGCAGGTCGGCGGCGTCCAGCGTGAACTGACCGCGGCGGACCACCGGGCGCAGCTTCAGGGAGATGGCCGCCTCTTCCCACAGCAACAGCTGGTGCAAGGCGGGAAATGCCTGCAGCGTGCCGACGTGAGCGGAGGTGACGGCACCTTCCGAGAAGCGAACCTCGCCTTTCTTGTTGCCCCGATTTAGCTGCAGAATGCCGGAGCGATTGGTCGCCGACATGGCCCGGATCAGGTAGTAAAGGCCGTAGTACTCCGAGAGCCGGGCCTGCAGCTCGACCTCGTTTTCGGCCGGGTTGCTGGCCATCGCATCGCGCACCAGCAGCATCAGCTTTCCCACGCTGATGACGTCGCGAACGTAAAGCGGCGTGCTGAGGAAGTCAGAGGCGCCGGCGGCCATGGCGGCCGGACGCATTGACGCCGGGCCCAGGGTTACCACTGGCAAATCCTTGGTGCTCGCTTGCCCACGCAGGCCGCTGATGAGACTGAGCGCCGACGGATCCGGTTCTCGCAACGAGATCACCGCCAGCTGCGGCGTGGTGGTCCGGGCCAACTCCGGAGCCATGCTGTGATCAACCGTACCGGCGACAGCGCAACCTTCCCGTTCGAACCCGTAGGTCAGCGCGTCCAGGCCATGGCGGTCGGAATCGACCAACAAAAGAAGCGAAAGGTGGTTCATACGCCAGCCGCTCGAGTGAGCGGACAGGCCATCATTATACGCCGCCCGTGCGGACGCCAGGATGTCATGTCAGGTTCTGAGTTTCATACATTGTGGGCGTCGGTCAAGAAAACCCACACCCGAAAATCGATCGACCACATTGACGGAGCCCAGGCGCGCCGTTAGCCTTCGCCGCTCCCGGTTTGCAGCCGGTTCGGCGCCCCTCCACAAAATCAACCGAATGTCGGCAGAAGAGAAGGCAGGAGATCGGGCTCGTCCCCTGACGGTGGACGACCTGCAGGCGTACTTTCGGGCTGCTGCCAAACCGCGCGCGCAGTTTCGCATCGGCATCGAGCAGGAGAAAATCGGCGTTCTGCCTGACGGCAGCGCCGTTCCGTACGAGGGCGAGCGCGGCATCTCGGCCATCCTGACCAAATTGCTGGACCGCGGGTTCACCGCACAGCGCGAGGACGGCCACATCATCGCCCTCGAGCGCCACGGCGAACGCATCACCGTCGAACCGGGCGGTCAGCTGGAGCTGTCGGGCGCCACGCTGGCCAGCGCGCGCGACTGTCGGGACGCGTTGCTTCGGCACGTCAGCGAGGTGCAGGCCATCGCCGCTCCGATGGGCATTCATTTCCTGGGCGTGGGGGCTCGCCCGTTCGGTTCGCTGGAGGCCATCCCCTGGTTGCCCAAGCGGCGCTACACGGTGATGCGCGCCTACCTGCCCACGCGCGGGCGCATGGCCCACGAGATGATGAAGCGGACGGCGACGGTTCAGGCGAATTTTGATTACGAGAGCGAAGAGGACGCCACCGACAAGATCCGGACCGCGTTCGGCGTCACGTCGATCGTCACGGCGCTGTTCGCGGCGTCTCCCATCACCGATGATCGCCCCAACGGGTTCAAGAGCTTTCGCGCCGCCATCTGGCTGGACACCGACGAGGATCGCTGCGGGATCCTGCCGTTTGCCTTCCGGCCGGACTTTGCCTTTTCCCACTACGTCGAGTGGGCGCTGGACGTCCCCATGTTCTTCGTGGTGCGAGGCGGAGAGTATCGTCCTGCCGGCGGCATGACCTTCCGGCGCTTCATGCAAGAAGGGTTCGAGGGGCAGCTGTCGACGATAGGCGATTGGGAGACCCACCTTTCAACGCTGTTTCCGGAGGTGCGGCTGAAGAAATACATCGAGCTGCGCGGGGCGGACGCCGGGCCTCTGCCGGTCGCCGCGGCTCTGGGCGCGCTGTGGCGTGGGCTGCTGGAGGACGCCGAGGCGCGCCGCGCTGCCTGGTTGCTGGTGGCGGGCCATACCGTCGCCGAAAGAGAGACGCTCAGGCGCGAGGTTCCGCGCGCCGGGCTGGACGCCAGGCTGGGCGGACGCCGGCTGGCCGACCTGGCCGTCGAGCTGTTGCGAATCGCGCGCGCTGGCCTGCAGCAGCTGACCGGTGGAGCAGGGGATGCGGCTCTTCTGGATCCGCTGGACGTCTATGCCGCCGCTGGACGCTGCCCGGCCGACGACCTGCTGGCCGATTTCGCGCGGGTCGGTGGAGACCCCGGCCGACTCATTCCTCTATGGGAGCTGCGAGTCGACGCGGGGGCAACGCCCGGTTCTTGAGGTGCCGCCCGGATTTGAACCGGGGAATAAGGGTTTTGCAGACCCTCGCCTTACCACTTGGCCACGGCACCGTGTTGCTGAGACCCGCCGTAGATACCACAACTCGGCGGTACCTTAAATCGTCTCGGTGTTTCCGCCGCTGCGCTGTGGTGGCGGCGACGACGGCGCGCCCAGGCGCAGATAGCGGGCGGCCATGTCGAATTCGAAGAACGAGAACATCTTGGTATCGACGACCTTCTTCCACAGCTGGTTAGCGTCATCAGCGTGGCCGTCGGCCAGCTGGCGCATGGCTTCGTAGAAGAAGATCTCCGCCTGTTTGCCGACGGTGTCGGCGGCCGGGCGCAGCTGGTCAAAGGACATCTTCCCCACCGCGAACCGGGCCAGCTGGCGATACCAGACGGCGCCGCGCCGGGGGCGGATCTCGCCGTGCTGGCGATCCAGCATCTTCAAGTAGGCCTCGGCCTTGGCGTCGGGGACCTTGCTGGCCCGGCGGCTGAGGTCCAGCACCCACAGCGACGTGTACACCTTCATGTATTCGGAGACGCTGCGGCTGGGGCGGGCCAGGGCGCGGTGATAGATGGCCAGCGCCGGGTCCACCTCGCCGTTCTCCACCAGGAAGGCGACGGTGTCGATGTACGTCTGCTCGCGATCGGGATCTTGCTCCAGCGCCTCATCGAACTTCTGGATGCCGTCGGTGTGCCGGCCCAGCAAATAAAGGAGGCGCCCCACCTCGACGGTGGCCTCCGCCGCGGCGGTGAAGTTTTTTCGACGTTCCAGGTTGAAGACCAGCTGCTCCCAGCCCGACAGCGACGTGCGCCAGGCGACGGCGGCGCTGTCGTGGTCGCCGGCCATGTCGTAGGCATCGCCCAGCAGCCGCTGCAAGCGCGACAGGCCCACCACCGAAGGCTCCTGATCGCCGGCGCCGCGCAGGCTGTCAAAGCCGTCGCGCAGCAGCTGCGTGGCCCGGCGCGCGTCACCGCGTTTGAGGACCAGCTTGGCCTGCTCGACAATCAGCGCCGGGCCCGGTGGGCCTTGCTCGCGGGCGCGGACAAACAGCGCGTCGGCCTTGTCCACGAGGCCCGCATTGACGTAACTGCGGCCCAGCTCGAAGTCGATGTCGGCGTCGGTGATCTTGAACTCCGTGCCGGTGAAGCGCTGGCGATCCTGGTGCGTGCGCTGGCGCAGGGCTTCCGCATCGCCGGCGTCCATGGCCTCGCGTTCGGGATCGAGGCGCAGTTGCAGCCGGGCGAAGTACAGCTCCTGCAGCTCGACGGCCAGCTTTGCCTGCTGGTCGTGCGTGGTGGGGCTTCGTTCCAGGACTGCGCGCGCCTCTTCCAGCTGGCGAATGGCCAGGAACGGCGCCGACAGGACGCGCGAGACGTGCGCCGACAAGATCAGCAGCTCGGCGTCCGCGGGAAACTGCGTCAGCCCTTTTTCGAGGACGCGAAAGGCCACCACCAGATCGGGCGCCTCGGTGGCGGTGCCGGCCAGAAATTCGATGCGGGGAAGAAAACGCCGCGCCAGCTTCATGAAATCTTGCGGGTTGGCGGTCGGCTTGGCGGCGGCCACCAGCAGCTCGCGCAGTTCAGGATCGTCGCCCGGCTGTTGCGCCAGCGTCTGGGATCGCTGGGTCGCCAGATCGATGCGGCCACAGCGCAGATAGAGGGTCACCACGCTGGCCAGGGCGCGCTGCATCTCCTCGCCGTGCGCCATCAACAGATCGCCGAGCGCCTTGCGCGCGGATTCGCCCCCCAGCGGCCGCCGCAGAACCGACTGGAATTTCTTCTGGCGATCGACGTAAAGGCCGTCCAGAGGCATGGCCAGCGCCGGCGCGGGCCAATCGCCCAGCGCGGCTTCCAGCGTGTCGACCGCGCTGGTCGGGCGGTGGCCGTTGGCGGTCTCGGGCGAGGCGCTGGCTTCTTCGCTCCATTTGATCAGCTGGTCCAGGCGATCGGACCATTCGCGTACGCCCGGTTCCAGCGTGGCCAGGGTGCCCAGGGCCAGCACCACCTGTCCGTCCGCGCCGCGCGGGGAGAACAGCGCCACCACCAGGCGCGCCGTCCGGCCCAGCAGGTCGCGCTCGGCCTGCGGGATGCTTTTGCCGGCGTTCCAGATCTCCGCCGGATCGTACAGGGCCAGCGCATCACGCAAGCACTCGAAGACTCTGTCGTAGACGTCGTCGCTCTCGGTCTCTCGCACCTCGTCGCGCAGGCGGTCCGGGTTGAGAACGACCACCGGATCCAGCAGATAGTGGACCAGCTTTCCGCGCAAGGCCTGTCGTTCGCCGCTGCCCCTTTGCAGGGCCTGGAAGACGAATCGCCCTTCGAGGAAATCGTCTTCGAAGGCGATCCTTCCCAGGCGGGACGCCTGGCCTTGCATCTGCAATCCCGGCCCGGGCGGCGCCGCGGGACCATGGTGGGCACACGCGGCTGCGGAGCAGACCACGAACAGGGCGGCTCCGGCGGCATGCGAACGACGACGCAACATCTGGTGATTTTAGATCCGAGTCCGTCGGGTGGTACGCTTTTCTCGAATGGCGAGCTGGGAACGTCGGGCCAGCGGCCGCCCGCTGGTGTTGGGCCACCGGGGAGCGAGCGCGGTTTGCCCCGAAAATAGCCTGCCGGCGTTCCAGCGCGCGGTCAGCGACGGCGCCGACGGCGTTGAACTGGACGTTCTTTGTTGCGCCACGGGCGAGGTCATGGTCTTTCACGACGACGATCTGGTTCGCCTGGGCGGCCGGCCAGAGCGCATCGCCGAGCTGCCGCATGCGGTGCTGCGCGATCTGGTGCTGACCTCCGGGGCGCGGATCCCGACGCTGGAGGAGGTGCTGGAGGTCTGCCGCGCCCCGTTTTTGGTCAATATCGAGCTGAAGGCTGGCGGATTTTGGGGTGGGCCGCTGGCCGCGCTGGTCGATCGGGTGGCGGCCATCGTCGAGCGGACAGCGGCCTCAGGGCGGGTTCTGGTCTCGTCGTTTCACCCGCGGGCGATCTTCCTGTGGCAAAGGCGCGCGCCGCAGGTGCCGGCCGGCCTGCTGTTCGAACGGGAGGGCCCGCGCCTGTTGCGGCACCCCTGGGCCATCCCACTGTTTCGTCCGGTCGGCGTCCACCCGGAGGTTGTCCTGTGCAACCGGGAGAAGGTGGCGCGCTGGCACCGTCAGGGTCACCTGGTCAACGTCTGGACCGTCGACGATCCGGCCGCGTTGCGGGCCCTGGCCGCCATGGGCGTCGATGGGGTGATCACCAACGATCCGGGTCGGGCGCGGGCGGTCCTGGAAGGTCGGGACCAGTAGGGATAAACCCGGATCCGCTTGGGACAAAATGGAATTGCCGGGCCAGGAACATCTTGACCTCGCCGGCGACCGTCACGATGATGATGGCGTGTTTGAGCCGCTCTCTATTCAAGAGGACGCCTGGGAACACCAGTCGGCGCGCTGGAATATTCAGGTCAGCGGGACGGTGCAAGGCGTGGGATTTCGCGCCTTCGTCTACCGGCTGGCGACGCGCCTGAAGCTCTGCGGATTCGTGGCAAGCCGCCCGGGTTCGATGGCCATCGAGATCGAAGGCGCCCGATCGATGTTGGGAGAATTCCTGGAAGAGCTGTGGCTTGGCGTTCCGAAGCGGGCCCGCATCGACCAGTTATCGTGTCACTCTGGCCCCCCGCAGGGAGCGGCGGGGTTCGAGATAGTAGGCAAATACTGACGTCGGCCACACCACGGACGGGCCCAGCGGCCC
>JAXDMH010000501.1:0-14605 GCA_034666225.1 Myxococcales bacterium | reverse complement strand
CCGGCGGCCCCATCATCTTCAGCATCGTCCTTTCCTTTACCCGCTATGACGTGCTGACCGACGCCCGCTATGTCGGGCTGGCCAACTACCAGAACGTCTTTTCCGACCCGGTCTTCTACAAGGCCCTGCTCAACACCGCGTTCATGATCGTGCGCATCCCGATCCTGATGGCCGCAGGTTTGGCCATGGCCCTCCTGCTCAACTCGGGCGTGCGCGGCATGTCCGGTTACCGCACCGGCCTCTATTTGCCAGTGACCATGCCCATCGTTGCTTCCTGTTTGCTGTGGACCTGGATCTTCAATTCACGAACCAGCTTCTTGAACGAAGCCCTGCGCTACGGCCTGGAGACGGCGCCGGCCCACGCCTTTGAATGGGTGGTCAGCCGGTTCACCGCGCAACCGTTTCACCTGGACGCCCCGCTGTGGTTGCAGGATCCGCGCTTCAGCAAGGTCGCCCTCATCTTCATGAGCGTCTGGTCGGTGGGCGGATCAATGATCATCTGGCTGGCGGGATTGCAGTCGATCCCCAAGCAGCTCTACGAGGCCGCCAACATCGACGGCGCCGGGCCGATCCGGCGGTTCTGGCACGTCACCCTGCCCATGCTCAGCCCGTACATTCTCTTCAACTCGATCGTCGGCCTCATCGGCACCATGCAGATCTTCACCGAGGCATACATCATGACCGCCGGCGGCCCCGTCGATTCGACGCTGTTCTACGCCTATTACCTGTTCCGGCAGGCCTTCCAGTATTTCCAGATGGGCTACGCCAGCGCGCTGGCCTGGATTCTGTTCATCGTCGTGCTGGGGCTGACCTTGGCCCAGCTGCGGCTGAGCAAGCGGTGGGTTCACTATGACCAGACCTGACCGCGCCCCCACCCGCCCGGTCCGTCCCGGCATCGATCGTTTCGGCCGCTGGGTGGCGTCCCGCGGGTGGATCCACGTCCTGCTCATCACGGCGGTGGCGGGCTGTCTTTATCCGCTGGTCTGGATGTTCCTGACCAGCATCAAGACCGATGAAGAGCTGGGCGACAGCGCGATGGCGCCGTCCTTCCCCGCCTTCCGCGCCCAGTCGCCTTATGTGCGCGACGCCGCCGCCGTCCGCAAGCCCGAGGACGTCGACGCCACCCGCTTTGCCGCCGCCCTGCCCGACCTGCGCGACGCCGCCCGTACGACGGTCGAGGCCGCCATGCCCGCTGACGTCCCTGCCTCCATCGATCGCCAGCGCTGGCTCACCTCGGCCGCCGCGGCGCTGATGAATCGCGCCCTGGCGCAGATGCCCAGGCAGACCTGGGACGAAGCAGGCCCCGCGGCCGTCGATCGCTTTCGCGAGCTGCTGACGCCCGAAGCGACCAAACAGGCGTTGTCCGATCAGCTCAGCCGGCTGGAGCTGTCGGCCCTGACCTTGCGCACGCTGGACGGACGCCTCTTCAAGCTCGCCGCCGCCGGTGACGCCGCCGGGTGGCGCGTGGTCTCGAAGACGGCGGCCCTGACCCCCGACGGAGGCGCCGTCCGCGTCGACTATCGTTTTCTTTCCGCGTCCGACGCGCCGGTGCTGCTGACCTATGATTTCACGCTGCCCGACGGGGTCCAGCCGGCCGACATTCACAAGCTGTTTCTGTCGATGCGCCCCGATGACAGCTGGCATGGCCTGACCGCCACGCTGGACGTCGGCGGAACGCACTGGCGGTCCACGCGCACCACCTACCTGGCCCAGAACCGGCCACAAAGTATTTCGTTTCAGCCGCCCTCCTTCGACGACACCACCATCCGCGCCCGCACCTGGGTGCCGTTGCGCGCCGACGGGCCGTCCGACCGCACGCGCAACGCCCGCCTCGAGCTGACCCTTTCGCCCAGTGGCACCGTGGGGGCCAGTCTGGCCAAGGTCCGGCGCAACTATCAGCGCGCCTTCGATTCGGTGCCGTTCCTGCAGTACGTGGGCAACAGCGTCCTTCTGGTGGTCCTGACCATGGCGGGGGCACTGTTCTCCAGCGCCTTCGTCGGGTATGCGTTCGCCCGCTTGTCGTGGCCGGGCCGCAGCCTGGCGTTGGTGTTGTTGCTGTCGACGATGATGATTCCGTCGCAGGTGACCATGGTGCCGTCGTTTCTGGTCTGGCGGCGCCTTGGTTGGTACGACACGCTGAACCCACTGTGGCTGCCGGCCTGGTTCGGCAATGCGTTCTTTATCTTCCTGATGATTCAACACATGAGGACCATCCCCAAGGAGCTGGAGGAGGCCGCACGCATTGACGGCCTGGGCATCATCAAGACCTGGTGGTACGTCATCGTCCCGCAACTGCGTCCCACCCTGGCGGCGATCGCCATCATGAGCTTTCTGGGGACCTGGAACGAATTCATGGGACCCCTTATTTACCTGCGCGATCAGGCCAAGTTTCCGCTGAGCCTGGGCCTGTTCGGCATGCGCATGGATCAGGCGGCTGACTGGTCGATGTTGATGGCGGCGAACATCCTGATGACATTGCCTTCCGTGCTCATCTTCTTCGGATTTCAACGATACTTTATCGAAGGCATGACGGTCACCGGCATGAAGGGATAATGACGGCCAAATGACGGCTAACGAAGCGCAGACTCTCAGTAAATACCGATAATTGACCACGATTTACTTTGACTCTCTCTTTTCAAAAGGAATAGTTTGGAAGTGGGACGCAACAATTCATTGGGCGATTTGTCCCTTCACGCAGTCTGCTCAAACGATGGAGCGAAAATGCACCACTTCCAGTTCAGAAACTACGCGTTAGCCTCCTCGCTCTTCCTGGTCACGGGCCTCGGGGCCTGTTCGACGGGCAATGAATCAACAACGGGCTCGGGCGGAACCACCGGCAGCGGCACCGGCGGAACCACCGCGGACGCCAAAGGCGACGGCGCCGGCACGGGCGGCACGGTGGCGGGCACCGGTGGAACGATCGGCGGGGGCGGCATGGACGGTGGTGGCACCGGCGTGCCCAGCGTGTGTGACGGCACGGGGACGCGGCCACTGACGCTCACCGACACCAAGATCGACAACTTTGAAGGCGCCACGCTGGATCCGGGCTGGTACTCGTTCAATGACGTCATGCCCACCCCTGACTCATTCAGGCTGGCGATTCAAACCGGTGGCGCGGCCACCACTGCCCACTCCGGCCACTACGCCGGCATGGGCGCCAAGACGCCGCTCATGATGGGCTACGGCGTCGGCGCCAGCTTCAACCTGGCTATCGACAAGACGGCGATGATCTACTGCGTCGACATCTCCGTGTTCGACGGCGTGACCTTCTGGGCCAAGGCGGCCAAGGCCGGCAGCAAGATCGCCCTCAACTACGTGCTGCCGGAGACCAACAAGATGAAGGACGGCGGCGACTGCCTGGACAGCAGCACGAACTGCTACCGCCACCCGCAAAAGTCCGTCACGCTGACGACGGACTGGGCGCAGTACTCCGTCACCTTCGCTGAAGCGACCGGGGGAACCGCCAAGGTCAGCACCCGCATTCAGGAACTGGTGTTCATCAGCTCTGACGCCGACTGGGATTTCTCCATCGATGAAATCCAGTACTACAAGGGCACGCCGCCCGTCGGGCCAACCAGTCCATAATGTGATTCGCGTAGGAACCCTTGAGGTTCCAGATTGTCGCGTCGGAACGCAGGCGGCTTGGCCGCCGGAGTTCCATCGCGGGAGGTCTGGAACCCTTTGAGGGTTCCAGATAAAACAAGAGGCGGGCCAGGCAGCTGCGGGGCTGCGGATGTCTGGCCCGCCGTCTCCTCTTCTCGTTCCAGTCAGGTAGATCTTTCGCGCACGCGCCCGCAGTCCATCTGGGTAGAAACATCCCGCGGGAGCCGCGGGAAGGAGCTTCTGATGAATTCGCCTGAGAAACCGGCGGCTTCGTTCGGTGGCGTGGGGGTGGCGATTGTGTGCGCGCTGGGCTGCGCCGGCGTCAAGTTCAACGCCGACGGTGGCGGGTCCGACGCTGGGGGAACAGGCGGAAGTGCTGGCAGTGGCGCGGGCGGCGTCGGCGCGGGCGGCGCGGGCGGCACCGGCAGCGGCGACACGGGCGGCAGCGGCGGCATCCTTATCCCCAGCGACGCCAGCCTGACGCCATTCATTCCGGCCGACATAGGCAGCTACAAGCTTGGCGATCCGGCCATCGGCGACAATCCGGGCAACGGCGGCCTCACCCCCGACGCTTGCAACACGCTGGTCGGCATCGCCCGCGACTTCAAGGGATTCGTGGCGGCGGTGGGCGGCGTCGTCCAGCCGGGCGGTCACCCGGACTTCGAAGTCTTCGAGGGGCGCGGCGTCACCAAGCACATGGTCGCCGACACTCTGGGCGCCGATCGAAAACCGGTCTACGCCTCGCAGTGTGAGACCGGCGCCGCCCACAGCAGCACCTGTCCTTTCGGAGCGATGACCACCACCAAGGACAACTTTGACCAGTGGTATCGCAACGTCGACGGCGTCAACCTGGGTTACTTCGTCTATCTGCGGCTGGCGCCCGGAGCCAACGGGATCTCCACGTTCTACAGCAATCACTTCTTCCCGCTGGACGGTGCCGGGTTCGGCAATTCAGGCAAGGACGAGCTGATGGTGGAACGGAATTTCTCCTTCACCAGCGAATTTCACACCACGTTCAAGTACACCGGCGGCCAGACGTTCACGTTCACTGGCGACGATGACGTCTGGGTGTTCGTCAATGGCCAGCTGGTGATCGACCTCGGCGGCCTGCACCTGGTCGAGACCGGGACCATCGACCTTGACCAGGCGGCGTCGACCCTGGGCCTGACGGTCGGCAATGACTACCCGCTGGATCTCTTCCACGCCGAACGCCACAGCATCGGCTCAAATTTCCGCATCGACTTCAACTTCACGTTCGTGAAGTGCGACGTCGTCGTTCCCTAGGCCTGCCGGCAGCGCGATGGCCAAACCGATCACCATCACCGACGCCAGAGTGATCGTGACCCAGCCGCAGCGCGAGCGGCTGATCATCGTCAAGGTGATCACCTCGGAGCCCGGCCTTTACGGCCTGGGCTGCGCAACGTTCACCCAGCGGGCCTTCGCCGTCAAAGCGGCGCTGGAATCGCACCTCATTCCGTTCCTCATCGGACGCGACGTCTCGCGCATCGAAGACATCTGGCGCATGGGGCAGGTCCACGGCTACTGGCGCAACGGGCCGGTGCTGAACAACGCCCTGTCGGGCATCGACCAGGCGCTGTGGGACATCCTGGGCAAGCGCGCCGGCCTGCCCGTGCATGATCTGCTTGGCGGCAAGTGCCGCGAGGCCGCCGCCGTCTATACCCACGCCGACGGCACCACGCCCCAGGAGGCCTGCGACAACGCGCTGGCCATCATCGGCGACGGTTATCGCCACGTCCGCCTGCAGCTGCAAAACTATGGCGGCGGCGATTCTCACCTCGCCCGCCCCGACGGTGCGGCGCCGGGCGCCTACTACGACCCGCGCAGTTACGCACGGCGCACGCTGGCCATGCTGGAACACGCCCGCAAGACGCTGGGCGACGACGTCGAGCTGATGCACGACGTGCACGAGCGGCTGCCGCCCACCGAAGCGCTGCAGTTCGCCAAGGACATCGAACGGTTTCGCCTCTATTTTCTTGAAGACGCCCTGCCGCCCGAGCACCTCGAGTGGTTCGCCCACTTTCGCCAGCAGTGCAGCACGCCCCTGGCCATGGGCGAGCTGTTCAACCACCCGCTGGAATGGAAGCCGATGATCGTCAACCGCTGGCTGGACTTCATTCGCGTTCACATCAGCCAGGTGGGCGGCCTCAGCCGGGCCCGGGACATCGCCGTGCTGGCGAACCTCTATGGCGTGCGGACCGCCTGGCACGGCCCTGCCGACACCTCACCCGTCGGCCACGCCGCCAACCTCCACCTCGAACTGGCCACCCCCAACTTCGGCATCCACGAATGGAGCGGCTTCTCCGACCTGACCCACGAGATGTTCCCCGGCCTCCCCCAGGTCCGCCGCGGCTACCTCTACCCCACCGATCGCCCCGGCCTGGGCATCGACCTCAACGAGTCTCTCGCCGCCAAATATCCACCAACGACCGAAGTCGAACAGTGGACCCAGGCCCGCCTCCCCGACGGCTCGCCGACGTTTCCTTAGCGCCAGTACCCCGTCGCAGGGCTTTGGAGGGTTCGATGCAGGCGAGCGCCCGGAGAACGACGATCCTCTCCGGAACACGATCGGACCGCAGCGCGAGGCCGCGTCGGGGTCGCCGACGTCATGTTGCGGCGCCGCTCGCGGCCTCGGGCGAGGACCGAAAGGCGCGGCCGTCCAGCGTCAATTCCCTCGGACGATCGACCCGCGACTATCGCAGGTCGCGACACGCTCAGACGCCCCCGTTTACGGCGTCCTCACCGCGTGGCGCGGTTCCGCGTTTACTCTCCGATTGCACGATTGCCGCCGCGCCATTCGGTCCTCGCCCGAGGCCCTTCCCCTCAACGGTCACGCCGAGCGCCGACTGGGCCTCGGGCTGCGGTCCGATCTTTGCCGGAGGGATCGGACTTCCCGGCGCGATTCACCCGGCGAAGGGAGTCTCCGCGATGCCTCGTACCCCCGGACGCAACGCCAGCAGGCTGCCCGCCAGCGGCTCCTCGGCCAGCTGCGCGTCGTTCAACGTCACCCGCATCGTGGTCACGTACAGAACGTCCAGGTTGGGTCCGCCGAACATGACGCCGGTGCCGCGCGACACCGGCAGTTCGATGAGGCGTTCCAGGACGCCCTTGGGGTCATAGCGGGCGATCCTCCCGAACATCGGCTGCGCGCACCAGACGTATCCCTCCGCGTCGACGGTCATCCCGTCGGGGAAGGCGCTCTCGTGCGGCTCCAGCGACAGGAAGATGCGCCGGTTGGAAATGTCGCCCGTCGCCGCGTCGAAATCGTAGGCAAAGATCCTGTGCCGGAAGCTCTCGGTGAAATACATGGTCTTGCTGTCGGGGCTCCAGCCCAGCCCGTTCGAACAGCAGATCCCCTCCTCCATACGCACGGCCTTCCCGTCAGCGCCGAAGCGGTATAGGTTTCCGATGGGCGAATCCCAGTCCACGTCGCCCATCGTTCCCGCCCACAGCCGCCCCTGACGGTCGCACTTGGCGTCGTTGAAACGATTGCCTGGCAGTTCGGGCTCCGGCTCGGCGACCTTGGTCAGCTTGCCGCTGGCCGGATCAAAAAACGCGATGCTGCTGCGAAGGGTGAGGATCAACCCACCATCTTTCCGCGTCGACACCGACGTGATCAGCTCGGGCATCGGAAACACCCGGTTCGATCCGTCGGCCGGATCAAAAATGTTCAGCTGCTGCCCCACGATGTCGACCCAGTACAGGCGCTGCTCGCGGGCCGACCACAGTGGTCCCTCGCCGATCTGCGCCTTGGCGGACAGAACGCATTCCACCGGCACCACGGTCGGCTTGATCTCGTGCGCGAGGCTGGTTCGGTTCATGGCTGCCTCCTAGTGCTGGGCCTGACGGCCGTACACCAGCAACATGGCGATGATGATCCCACCATAGATGATCTGCCGGCCGGCATCGGGCATCTGCATCACCGACAGAACGCTTTGCAAAAGAACGATCAGGATCGTGCCCAGCACCGTGCCCAGGTACGTCCCCCGCCCGCCCATGATGTTCGTCCCACCGATGACCACGGCAGCCACCGCCGACATCATGTAGCCGTCGCCCATGGCCTGATAGGCCTTGTGCGAAAACCCGGCCAGCAGCATGCCGCAGATGGCCGAACAGATCCCCGACACCACGAACCCCGCCACCAGCACCCAGGGCGTGCGGACGCCCGACAGGAACACCGCCTGCTCGCGGTTGCCGACGGCGTAGATGAACCGTCCCAGCGGCGTGCGCGTCAGCAGAAAGACCGCCATGGCGCCCACCACGATCCAGACGAACACCGAGTTGGGGATGGCCAGCGTCTTGCCAATGGCCAGCACCTCCATCCACTCCGGCGCTTCACTGCGCGGGGCGAATCCACCGGTGAACACCACCATCAGCCCCTGCAGGACAGTGTTCATCCCCAGCGTGAAGATCATCGACGGCACGCGCAGGAATGCCACGCCCAGGCCGTTGACCAGTCCAGCCAGCGCACCGATGAACAGCCCCAGGAACAGCGCCGACCAGCCGCCCACCGCCACCGACAGCATGGCGCTGGTGGCGATCACCCACGGCAAAGACAGGTCGATGTGCCCCAGCAAGATCACCACCATCATCCCCGTGGCTGCGATGCCCAGGAACGACGCGATCTGCATCTGCTGCAGGATATAGAACGGGTTCAGAAAGCTGAGCGACCCCTGCGTCACCAGCGTGAAGATCGAACCGACGACCAAGATGAGGCCGATCGAGGCCAGCGTGTACCACGTCGAGCGTTCGGTGGAGGCCAGGCGTGTCTTGAGGGCGACGACGTTCATCAAGGTCAGCTCACCGGTAGATGTGCAGGCGGTTCTTCAAACGAAACACCCAGAAGGCCCCGGCGCAGACCGCCGTCAGCAAGATCAGACCTTCGAACAGCGGTTGATAAAGCGGGTTGGCCAGGAACCCCAGCGCCGACCGTTCATCGAAGACGCGAAAATTGAAGGCCACCGACCGCAGCACCATGGCGCCGAAGATCGAGCCCACCGCGCCGCCCATCCCGCCGTACAGCGACGTCCCCCCGATCACCACGCCCGCGATCGAGTTCAGCGTGTACGCCCCGGCCTGCGGGATGTCCGCGTTGCCGGCGCCGGTCTGCAGGGCCAGATAAAGGCCGCCCGCCCCGGCGAAGAAGCCAGCCAATGTGTAAGCGCCCAGCTTGACGCGCTTGAGGTGCACGCCGGACATATAGGCCGCCTCGGGCGAAGCGCCGATGGCGTACGTGCCCAGGCCATAGCGCGTGCGTCGGTAGTAAACCCAGACCAGCGCCAGCAGCGTGATGAGAATCAGCGGCGCCGGAATCTTCCCGACCCAGCCGAGGGCGCTCTTGGCCGGGATGTGCAGGAAAGACAGGAACTCGTTCACGTCAAAGGTCATGGCAAACGCCAGATCACCGTCGACGGTGCCGCCGGGCGTCGGCCGCAAGAACAGGGCGATGCCCAGATAGATGGTCCCCGAGGCCAGCGTGGCGATGATCGGCTGCAGGCGGCCGTACACCACCAGGCAACCGTTGGCGAACCCGCACAGCGCCCCCGCCAGCAGGCAGGCGATGATCCCCAAGGCGATCTGCGCGCCCGTGCCGTGCAGAAGGTGCGAGGCCAGGCAATCCACGATGGTCACCACCGCGCCCACCGACAGATCCAGGCCGCCGGTGATGATGGGAACCGTCTGGGCCATGGACGCCGCCGCCAGCACGAACGATTCATTGGCGTTCTGCCCGAACAGCGGCGCCGTGAACCCGCGCGGGTGCATGCTGGAGTAAAGGCAGTAGAAAACCAGAAACAGCCCGATGGCCAGCAGCAGCCCCTGGTTCTGGCTGAGACGAAGCTTCCAGTCCCTCACGATGCCCTCGGTGCTTGCGCGGCCGACGACGTGTGGCCGGCGCCAGCGCCGGCGCCGGCGTGGCCGGTGTTGATGTTCAGCGCGCTGGCCACGATGTTGGTTTCGGTGATCTCGTCGCCCACCAGCTCGCGGGCGATGCGCCCCTGGTACAGGATCAGCACACGATCGCAGCAGCCGATCAGCTCGTCATAGTCGGTGCTGTAAAACAGGATCGACACGCCCGCGTCCGCCAGCGTCCGCAACAGGACGTACAGCTCTTGCTTGGTGCCAACGTCGATGCCGCGCGTGGGATCGTTCAGCATCAGGATCTGCGGCTCCGTCATCAACCATTTGGCCAGCACCACCTTCTGCTGGTTGCCTCCCGACAGCGACGACACCGGATTCGCCACGTTGGCCACCTTGATCTTGAGGCGCTTCACCATCTCGTCGATGGCCTTCGCCTCTTTCTCCGCATCCAGGCCCAGGCCTTTGCGCAGCTTGTCCAGCGAGGCGATGGTGATGTTGGTGCCCACGCCCATGGGCAACATCAGCCCCTCCGTCTTGCGATCCTCGGGCACCAGGGCGATGCGATGGGCGGCATTCTTGGCCTTGTGGGGCGAGCCGATCTTGGTCGCCTTGCCGTCGACCCTCACCTCGCCCGTGACGTCTTTCAGCACCCCGAACAGGCCCAGC
This sequence comes from Myxococcales bacterium, assembly GCA_034666225.1. Lineage (GTDB taxonomy): Bacteria > Myxococcota_A > Polyangia > Fen-1088 > Fen-1088 > DATKEU01. The sequence goes on along the minus strand of JAXDMH010000501.1, from coordinate 4,459 downwards.
AGCAGCTCTTTCTGCCCCTGCCCGTCCAGACCGCCCAGCCCCAGGATCTCGCCCTTGCCCAGCCGAAAGGAAATGTCGGTCAGCTGGTTCTGCCAGCTGAGCTTCTTCACCTCCAGCTTGGCCACCGCCCCCACCGCCTCGGGCGGGCGAGCTGGCTTGGGCGGAAACACCTGACCCAGGTCGCGCCCGATCATCAACTGGACGATCTCGTCGTCGGTGTGACGGTTCTTGGGGAACGTCTCGATGTGCTGGCCGTTGCGAAACACCGACATCACATCGGCCAGCTCTTTGATCTCGTGCATGCGGTGCGAGATGTACAGCAGTGCCAGCCCGTCGTCGCGCAGCTTGCCCAGGATGGACATCACCTTGTCGACGTCCGCGCTGGTCAGGGCCGACGTGGCCTCGTCCAGGATCAGCAGGCGCGGGCTTTTCCCCAGCGCCTTGGCGATCTCCACCATCTGCCGCCGCGACAGGGGCAGGCTGTTCACCCAGGCCCGCGGGTTGATGTCCTCGCAACCCACGCGCGCCAGAAGCTCTTCCGCCTTGGAAATCTGCGCCTTGCGGTTGTACATGCCCAGCATGTTCGTGGGCATGGTGATGCCGATGTTCTCCGCCACCGACAGCGTCGGCAACAGCGACAGTTCCTGAAACACGCAAACCACGCCGGCCGCGTTGGCCTCCATGGGATGGCTGAAGGACACCGGCTTGCCTTCCAGCAGCAACTCGCCCTGCGTTGGCTGGACCACCCCGGAGATGATCTTGATGAGGGTGCTCTTCCCCGCCCCGTTCTCACCCAGGATCGCGTGAATCGCCCCCCGGTCACAGGCGAACGTCACCCGGTCAAGCGCCAGCACGCCTCCATAATTCTTGGAGACATTCCGAAGCTGCAGAAAAGGAGCGTTTTCAGTCATACGCAGAAACGCCGCCATCCTAATAGATCTCAGGACGGCGGCGCCGATAAATTCAAGAGGCCGCGGGAAGGATCAACCTTCCCGCCGTCCCCCGGTTATTTAACGTCGGTTTCCGACTCGTTCATGATTTTCACGCCCGAGATGTTCACGCCGCAGGGCGGGAACTCGTTGGGCGTGAAGAAGTTGTCAGACAGCTTGGAGTAATAGTTCTCGCCGTCCTTCAGCGTGGTGTGGTCCGCGGCCGGGATCGGCACGGAGATCTTCTGCGGCAGCACCCGCCCCTGCAGACCCTCGATGGTGGCCTTCATGGCGATGGCGGCCAGACCAGGCGACTGGCCCAACGACAGGCCCTTCATCCCCTTGTCGTGATACTTGGCGATCAGCTTGCGCGCGCCGTTCTCGGCTTCGGTGGCCACCGGGATCGGCTTGTGCTTGGCGTCGATGAGAGCGCGGATGGCGCCCGTCGAACCGCCCTGCACCATCATGGCGTCGAACTTGTGGTGAACGGCCAGCGCGTCGGCAACCGCCTTCTGCGCCTTGCCGTCGTCCCAGCTGCCGACCACCTCGGTGATCTTGTACTTCTTGCCCGCGGCGTCCATGACCTGGTGGAACCCGACATGGCGGTCGCGCTCCGTCGAATTGCCCTGCAGACCGCGAACCTCAAGAACGTCGCCCTTGCCCTTCAGGATCTTGTCGATGAACTCGCCCCACTGCTTGCCCATCGACAGCTGGTCCTCGTTGACCTGCATGACCTTGTCGGTGTCGAGAACGTTGTCGAAGGGAACGATGATGACGCCCTTCTTGTCGGCCAGCTTGATGACGCGATCGAAACCTTCAGGGCTGACGGCCAGGGTGACGATGCCGTCAAAGCCCTGGTTGATGAAGTCTTCGATGGCGCCCAGCTGGGCCGCGATGTCTGTCCCCGTCGAGACGACCTTGAACTCTTTGATGAGGGGGGCCACTGCCGGATCCTTGGCGTAGGTCTTGGCGGTCTTGACCATCTGGATGCGCCAGGCGTTGCCGACGTAACCGTTGACCAGGGCGATGCGGAACGGCGGCTTCTTGGCCGGCCATTGCATGTACTTCGTGTCGGCGCTCCAGGGCGCGAAGCACTCCGGCTGATACCCGGGGCCGGGGACCACCTTCGGTCCCAGGTTCTCCTCTGCTGCCGGCGGGGGCGCCTTGGGCGCCTCTTCCGGTTTGGCGGCTGGCGCGGGAGCGGGCGCCGTTTCCTTCTGGCATCCAACGATGGTGCTCATCACCAGCGCGCCGGTCACGACACACAATGTTCTTCTCATCAGCATGATTGTCCTTTCAGAGGGCGAAAAGGTTCGGGGGTAGACCTTGTACATCTTCAAGGTCGATGCAGTAAAGCGAACCGGCCTGCGTGTCTTGCCGCTGTTCTTCCGCCGACAACAGGTACTGCGCGGAGGTCACAAAGAGGGTCGTATGGTCCGCGCCGCCGAAGGTACAACAACTCGGGCGGCTGACGGGCATTTTGATCACACGATCGACCTCGCCCGTCGGTGAATAGCGGACCAACCGATGGCCGCCCCACTCGGCATTCCAGAGAAAACCGCTGGCATCCGTGCAACTTCCGTCCGGGGCGCCCGCGCCCGCCCGGGCGAAAGGCTGCCAGGCGGTGGGCTCTTTTTCGTCATTCCAGGTCGTCTGTTCGATGAGTCCCGTCATCGAATCGGCGAAATACATGCGATTCCGCTGGTTATCAAACGAGATCGAGTTGCTGACCCCGATGCCGTCGCGGAAGGCCCGCGCCCGACCATCCGCAGTCACGCACCACAGTCGACCGTTCCTGGCCTTCTCGTCGTGCTGCATGGAACCGACCCAGAAACGCCCCAGCGCATCGGTCTTGCCGTCGTTCAGCCGATTGGCCGGCCGGTCCGCCTCCAGCACGGCGATCTCTTCCAGCCAGGGCGCCTGCGACGAAACCGCGCGCGCCGGATCGAACCGCACGATGCGATCCCGCAAAGTGACAATCAGCCCGCCGCTTCGGCACTCCGCCAGCGATCCGGTGAACTGATCGAACTGCCAGTACTTGTACGTCTGCGTGCGCGGCCAATACGCCTGCACCCGACACGAGATGATGTCGACAAAATAGAGGCATTGGTCGCGATCCGACCAAACCGGACCTTCGCCCAGCACGGAAGTCGGAACAGGCAGCCTTTGAATGGGGGGAGACATGGCGTGTCTGGCGTCGACCCGGCAGCCGACACGCCCTTCCGATAACACAGGGGCGCGACAGGGGGCAAACGATCCGTTTGGGCTGGGCCAAGGAAGGTATCCTCGCTGAAGCAAGAACATGGGTAAGGGGGCATTGGAACTTCGACGATGAAGCGCGCACACACTCTTGGCGTGTCGACGATCCTCTTGATCGTCGGATCCTCCGTTGGCTATTCGGAGCTGACGACCAACTCATTGACCGATGCACTGCGGACGGCTGCGGCGGGATCGCCAGTGCTGCTGGTCCTGGCCAACAACATGGTCGAAGCGCGATCGGCGGACGGCAAGCTTAAACGCGTGATCGTGCCGGGCCCCGTCCAGCAGGCGATCTACGACGGCGTCCTCGATTTACTGTGGGTGAGACGTCTTCATACGATCGAAGTCTGGGATCTGCGACAAGCAAGGCCCAAGGCCCTCCCGATGATTGCCGACGTCAGCGAGGAGGGCGAATTCACCGTCGAGATGAAAGGCAGCCGGAGCCTGCGCGTGACGAGTGCGTGCGTTGTCCCCGGTTCGACGCAGCTCAAGTGGACGAAGCGGCCGTCGGTCGGTCTGCTGGGCTTCGACGAGGGAGAACCACCGAAACCACGGCTCGTTGGCGCAGCGTGGCTGACGGCGGAGCTTGAACGGGTGTCACGCTCGATCGCGATTTCCCCAGCCGATCTGCCCGCGTTTGGCACAAAGGCGGTGGCCGATTTACCGGGTCGCGTGGGCATGTGCGACGAGCCCGGGCAATGTGGCACCGGCGTGCCATTTGGAGCCACCGGATGGAACCTCATCTACGCCGGAGAATCCCCCGACGGAGACTGTCGCCACTTCCGCTGTCTCTTACACGATCCGGCCACCGGCAAATTCGGCAAGCCGCCCCTCCCAGACCAGTGGTTGCCCGGCGCCAAGCCGGCCCTCATCGGCGACTGCGGCCTTTATCGCTTCGATGCCTCAGGAAAGTGGTTCGCCATCGGCGGCAAGCTTTGTTCGTTGAGAGTTGGTTGTGCCAATCTCGGCGACGCCACGCCCTTGGGCTGGCTTGACGGCGAACGCGGCATCGGAACAACCGGCTGACGCCGAGTCCAGCCAGGTGTTGCTCAGGCAACTTTTTTGTCGGGCCAACCGAGACATCCCGCAGCCATGGCAGACGAACAGATGTCAGGAGTAACCGAAACGTCCAGCGGTCTGATGTGCCAGGCCCCACCCTATTGGGCGGTCACGCTGGCCCGGCCCGGCGAAACCATCGATTCTCTGGCGGTCGACATGGCCGAGGCATTCCCCGATTTGGTCCGCGGCAAGGAAGAAGGGCGCGCGATCAT
>JAXDMH010000500.1:0-3636 GCA_034666225.1 Myxococcales bacterium | reverse complement strand
GCGGACGGGCCGGGGGCGGCGCGCTGTACGGGCGGCGTGGCTCGACAGCCGCCGGTGCCGGCGGCGCAGGCCAGCAGCAGCGCTGTGGTAAGAACCCAGGCGCCGACCCGACGACGTCGGTCAGGCGCGACCGGCCGCCGCGCGATCATCGCCCCGCCGCGCTCTTTGCTTCCAGCGTGCGCACGCGATCTTGCAGCTCGCGCGCCACGCGGTCAGAGGGGGACAGCGACTGGGCCTGGCGGTAGATCTCCAGGGCGCGCGCCGGATCCTGGCGCCCGGCCGACAGATCGCCCAGGTGCTCCAGAATCTCCGGGTCGCCCGGGTCCAGGCGGTTGGCCTGATCCAGAAACAGCGCCGCCCGGGCCAGATCGCCGGCGCGAAAATAGGCCCAGCCCAGGCTGTCCAGAATCCCGCCCGTGCCGGGGTTCAGGGCGATGGCCGCTTGCAGGCGACGGGTGGCCCGCGGCAACTCGAAGGCGTGCTCGGCGGCGACGAAGCCGACGAAGTTCAGGGCCTCGACGTTGCGCGGATCCTTTGACAGCACCTTCTCGCCGAAGGTCAGCGCGGATCGCCAGTCCCCGCGGCGATCCTCCACCGCGGCGCGCGCCATCAGCAGGCGCTGATTGCCCGGATCTTTGACCAGCCCGTCGTCCAGCCGTCGCGCCGCCCGGGCGGCGTCGCCCACCTTTTCGTCGATGAGGCTGCGCCCGATCAGCAGCGACGCCCGCGCGTCGGCGTCGCTGACGGCGGCCAGCTCCTTGTCGATCAGCTTGCCAGCTTCGTCGGTCTTGCCCTGGTCGCGCAAGATCTCGGCGGCCCGCAGCCGCGCGTCCAGATACTCCGAGCTGTCCGCCGGCACCGACAGATAGCTCAGCACCGCGGCGGGGTTTTTCCCCTCGGCGGCCTGGGCGGCGCCCACCAGCAGCGCCACGCGTCCGGCGGTGGCCCCCGCTTTCGCCGCGCGACTGGCCAGCTCCTGGGCGCGGCTGTTGCGCTTGGCGGCGCGCTCGATGCGGCTCATCTGTTCCAGGCTTTGCGGATCGTTTCCCTCGGCCGTCAGCCGATCGGCGATCTCCATGGCCTCGGCCTTGTCACCGCGCGCCGTCAACCAGCCGACGAAGGCGGCGGCGATCTCCAGCGGCGAATCCGCACGATCCATGGCCTCTCGAAAGCTGGCCTTGGCCGCTTTGATCTTTCCGGACGCCACTTGCAGCTCGGCCAGCATCAAACGCGATTCCACGTCGCCCGGCTCTTGCTCCAGGGCGGCTCGCAGGCTGCTCTCGGCGTCGTCCAGTTTCCCCAGGGCCCAGGCCAGCGCCGCCAGCTGCACGCGCGCCCGCTGTGAATCGGGCGACATCCCCACCAGCTGCCGCGTGGTTTGAAAGGCGGCGTCGATCTCCAGCGCGACGATCTCTTCTTCGGCCAGCTCCAGATAGGCGTGCTCGGCGCCGTCGGGATCCTCGTCGTCGCGGGTCAGGGCCACCGCGTGGCGCAGTGAATCCAGGGTGCCGGCGATGTCACCGCGCGCCTGGCGCACGTGGGCGCTGGCCACCCAGCCGTCCACGGTCGGCTGCACGCGCAGCGATCGCTGCACCTGGTCGCCGGCGTCGTCCAGGCGTCCCAGCTTGATGAACAGCTCGGCCAGGTGGGCATGCAGCTCGGGCGCTTCGCTGTCAAAAGGTAACGCGCGCTGCAGCTCGGCGGCGGCCTCTTCCCAGCGCTCTTCCTCCTCGTACAGCAGCGCGCGCGTGACGTGTTCATACGCGGCCGGGCTGATGGGACGCGACACCACGATGTGGCCGTTGACGAGCTTGGTCACCGGACGTGGCGCCGTCGCGCAACCGGTCACGGTCACTGTCAGGGCCAGCGCCAGCGGAACAAAGGCCGCGACCAGCGCGCGTGCTGTAGTCCGATCCTTCATAAGGGAATGTTCCCGTGCTTGCGGGGCGGGTTGCTGTCGCGTTTGTTGGCCAGTACGTCCAGGCCGCGGCACAACCGGCTCCGGGTTTCGCGCGGGCGGATCACCTCGTCGATGTAACCCAGCGCCGCCGCGGTGTACGGGTTGGCGAATTTTTCGCGATAGTCGGCCAGATAACGCGCGCGCGCCGCCGCCGGGTCGCTGGCCTTGGCCAGCTCGTCGCGAAAGACGATGTTCACGGCGGCGTCGGGGCCCATCACCGCGATCTCGGCCGACGGATAGGCGAACCCCAGATCGCCGCGGATGTGTTTGGACGACATGACGTCGTAGGCCCCGCCGTAAGCCTTGCGCGTGATAACGGTCAGCTTGGGCACGGTGGCCTCGGCGAATGCGTACAGCAGCTTGGCGCCGTGTTTGATGATGCCGCCGAACTCCTGCGCGGTCCCGGGCAAGAACCCGGGCACGTCGACGAAGGTGACCAGCGGAATATTGAAACAGTCGCAAAAGCGCACGAAACGGGCCGCCTTCAGCGACGCGTTGATGTCCAGGCACCCGGCCAGGTGCGCCGGCTGGTTGGCCACCAGACCCACCGGTCGTCCGTTCAGACGGGCAAAGGCCACCACGATGTTGGGCGCATATTCAGGTTGGATCTCGAACAGGCGGCCGTCGTCGATCACGCGCGCCAGCAGATCCTTCATGTCGTACGGCTTCGACGGGTCGGCGGGGATCAGCGTGTCCAGCGCGCGGTCCTCGCGGTCGGGTTTGTCGCGCGTGGGCAGGCGCGGCGGATCCTCGCGGTTGTTCTGGGGCAGGTACGTCAGCAGCTCGCGCAGCGCTTCCAGACAAGCCGGTTCGTCGGCGAAGGCACGGTGGGCGACGCCCGACCGCGCGGCGTGGGCGTGGGCGCCGCCCAGCTCTTCCTTGGTCACCTCTTCGTGGGTGACGGCCTTGATCACCTCGGGGCCGGTGATGAACATATAGCTCGACCCCTCGACCATGAAGATGAAGTCGGTGATGGCCGGCGAATAGACGGCGCCGCCCGCGCACGGGCCCAGGATCGCCGAAAGTTGCGGGACCACGCCCGAGGCCAGCGTGTTGCGCAGGAAAATATCCGCGTACCCGGCCAGCGACACCACGCCTTCTTGAATGCGCGCCCCGCCCGAATCGTTGAGGCCGATGACGGGCGCGCCCGATTTCATGGCCAGGTCCATCACCTTGACGATCTTGCGCGCGTAAGATTCGGACAGCGAGCCGCCGAACACGGTGAAGTCCTGGGCGAACAGGAACACCGGGCGGCGGTGGACCAGGCCGTGGCCGGTGACCACGCCGTCGCCCAGGATCTTGTTTTCGGCCATGCCGAAATCGGTGCAGCGGTGGGTGACGAACTTGTCCAGCTCGACGAAGGTGCCCGGATCGCAGACCAGCTCGATGCGTTCGCGCGCGGTCAGCTTGCCGGCCTTGTGCTGACGGGCGACGCGTTCGGCGCCGCCCGCTTCCAGGGCGCGGCGCTCCATCGCTTCCAGGCGGTCGACGGGCGACAGCGGCCCGACGTCGCCCGGTTTCGCTTCGCGGTCGCTCGCTTCGTGGTCGCTCGCTTCGCTGTCGTTCGCTTCGCGGTCGCTCGCTTGGTCGTGCGCGCTCATCCGGGCTGACCGAGCCGCGTGGTGACATACCGCCGCACCAGCGCGCGATCAGCCTCGGGCGGTTCAATGAAGAAA
>JAXDMH010000499.1:0-4997 GCA_034666225.1 Myxococcales bacterium | reverse complement strand
CCGGCTCCCGCGCCCAACACGCCGGGCGGCAGCGGCGGTGGATCGTCGCTGTTGTTCGAGGGCGAGGTGCGCATCAATTTCGATCGGCCGACCAACTCGCTGATCGTCCTGTCGTCGCTGAAGGATTATCAGTCGCTGCGCAAGGTGATCGAACGGCTGGATTCGCCGCGCAAACAGATCTTCGTCGAGGCGTTGATCCTGGAAGTGACGCTGGACAAGCAGCGTGAGCTGGGGGCTTCGTGGCACGGCCTGCTGCCCAAGAATCTCTTCGGCATGGACAGCCCCAGCTTGATCGTGGGCGGCCTGAACCCGGCCAAGACGCTGTTCCCGGCCAGCTCGATCACCGAAACGATGCTGGCCGGCGTCCTGGGCCCGGTGCTGAGCGCGGCCGACGCGCAGAGCATCGGCACCAGCGTGACGGCGACGGCGTCGATCCCATCGTTCGGCGTGCTGATCAAGGCGCTGCAGACCAACAGCGACGTCGACGTGCTGTCGAATCCCCACCTTCTGATCATGAACAACGAAGAAGGGGAGATCTCCGTCGGTTCGCGCGTGCCGTTCCCGGTCAGCACCATTGGCCTGCCGGGGGGCGCGCCGGGCGCGGCGGGTGGTCTGGGCGCCCTGGGGTTGGGCGTGGGCGGACTGTTTCCGCAGGTCCAGCGCGAGAAGGTGGCGCTGGAGATGAAGCTGACCCCGCACGTCAACGAGCACGACATCATCCGCCTGGAGGTCGACGAGAAGATCTCCGAGCTGGCGCCCGGCAGCAGCAACCTGGGCCCGTCGACGTCAGAGCGCACGGCCAAGACCATCGTGGTGGCCAAGGATCAGCAGACCATCCTGATCGGCGGCCTGATGTCCGACAAGGTCATCAACAGCGTCACCAAGATTCCGATCCTGGGCGACATCCCCATCCTGGGCTTTTTCTTTCGCAACACCACGCGCAAGGTGGTCAAGACAAACCTCATCATCGCGCTGACCCCTTATGTGATCTCCGACCAGTCGGACCTGCGCCGGGTGCTGGAGAAGAAGATGAAAGAGCGCCGCGAGTTCGTCGAGCGGTTTGGCGGCGAGGATCGGCCCAATCCCGAAGCGCAGATCGACTATCGCCGCAAGCGCGGCATGCTGGAGGAGATCAACCGGGCCGCGCGCGACGTCGAGAACGAAGAGGGCGAGATGCAGCGCCTGCGGGAACGTGACTCGGAAGACGAGCAGGGACCGGTCGAGTTGCCACCCGGCTATCATCCGCCGGGGGGCAACGGCAACGGAGCGGCGACGCCGACGCCGGCACCGACGGTGGCGACGCCGCCAGGGGCCAAACCGCCGGCCCTGACGGCTCCCACCACGCCGCCGGCCACGCCTCCGGTGGTGAAGTAGGCGAGGCATGGCGTCCAAGCGTCTCGGAGAGATTTTGCTGGCGGCGCGTCCGCCGGTGGTGGCGGGCGGCCCGGTCGGTGGGCTGACGCCCGAGGTGATCGAGCAGGCGCTGCAGACGCAGACCGCCGAAGGCGGGCGCATCGGCGAGATCCTGGTCAAGATGCGCGCCGTCACCGAGGAGGACGTGCTGCAGGCCCTGGGGCGGCAGCTGGGGATCGCCTATCGCGGCGACGTGAAGGCCGACGAGATCGACGTCGAGCTGACCACGCATGTGCCGATCGGGTTCGCCAAGCAGCACCGCATGCTGGTGATGCGCAAGGACGGCGACGTGTTCACGGTGGCGACGGCCGATCCGCTGGACGTCGGCGCCCTGGACGATCTGCGGTCGCTGCTGGCGGGCGAGGTGCAGCCGCTGCTGTGTCCGACGCAGCGGATTCTGGAGATCATCAACGAGGTCTACGGCCGCAAGCACGACAAGGGCGAGCTGGGCGAGGGGGAGAGCGAAGATGAGATGGGGGAGGGCGAGGAGCTGGTCGACATCCTCGAGATCACCGACGAAGCCCCCATCATTCGCTGGGTGAACTCGCTGCTGTTCAACGCGGTCAAGGAACGGGCCAGCGATATTCACATCGAGCCCGGCGAAAAAGAGGTGATGGTCCGTTATCGCATCGACGGCGTGCTGTACGAGACGCGGCGGGCCCCGCGCCAGTTCATGCCGGCCATCATCTCGCGCGTGAAGATCATGGCCGGCCTGAACATCGCCGAGAAGCGGCTGCCGCAAGACGGCCGCATCCGCCGCAAGATCGCCGGCAAGGACATCGACATGCGCGTCGCCACCGTCCCCACCGTCAAGCAGGGGGAACGGCTGACCATCCGTTTGCTGGACCGCGAGTCGGTGCTGCACGATCTGGCGGACATCGGGTTCGGCGACGATCACCTGCGCAAGATCGACGACCTGATTCACCGCCCGCACGGGATCTTGCTGGTGACGGGGCCGACCGGGTCGGGCAAGACCACCACGCTGTACGCCTGTCTGGCCAAGATCAATTCGCCCGACCTGAACATCCTGACCATCGAAGATCCGGTCGAGTATCAGCTGGACGGGATCTCGCAGACCGCCGTCAACGACAAGATCGAGCTGACGTTCGCCGCCGGCCTGCGGTCGTTTTTACGCCACGATCCCGACGTGATCATGGTCGGCGAGATTCGTGACCTGCCGACGGCGGAGATCGCCATCCAGGCGTCGTTGACCGGCCACCTGGTGCTGTCCACCATCCACACCAACGACGCGGCGGGGGCCATCACCCGCTTGGTCGACCTGGGGGTGCAGCCGTTTCTGGTGGCTTCGTCGCTGATGGGTCTTCTGGCGCAGCGCCTGGTGCGAAAGATCTGCGCCGAGTGCCGCGAGGTGTACAAGCCGACGCAGGAGGATCTGCTGAGCATCGGGATCGATCCGGGCGACTTTGCTTCGGGGCGGGCCCGGCGCGTGCATTTCAAGGGCGACGAGGAAAAACTGCCGCCGGCCGGGATGCTTTTTCGGGCCAAGGACGCCGGCTGCCCGGCTTGTCTGGGCGCTGGCTATAAAGGCCGCACGGCCATCTACGAGCTTTTGATCATCGACGAGACGATGCGCCAGCTGGCCATCAAGAACGCCGACGCCCAGACCATGAAGACGGCCGCGGTGTCTGCCGGGATGCGGACACTGCGCGAAGACGGCGCGCAGAAGGTGCTGGCCGGTATGACCACCACGGCTGAGGTCCTCATGATCACCACCCAGGATTCCAGCTAATGCCGGTCTATTCATGGAAGGGGCTGAACCCCACGGGCAAGTTGATCTCGGGGACCAAGGACGCCGACGGGCCCAAGGCGCTGCGCCAGACCTTGCGCAAGGACGGCATCTTCATCACCGAGCATCGCGAGATGCTGGCCGGCGACAAGCGGGGCGCCGGGCGGGCGGCGCAAAGCGGCGGGTCGACGTCGGCGCTGAAGCGCGAGATCGATTTCAAGCGGATGTTCGAGCGGGTGCGGCCGCAGGAGGTGGCGGTGTTCACGCGTCAGCTGGCCACCCTGCTGAAGGCGGGCATCCCGCTGGCCGAGGCGCTGGGCGCGCTGTCCGAGCAATCGGACAACAAGAAGTTCGAGGTGGTGCTGACGGAGATCCGGCAGAAGGTCAACGAGGGGAGCTCGCTGGCCGATACGCTGTCGCAGCACCCGGCGATTTTCCCGGAGCTGTACACCAACATGGTCCGTTCGGGCGAGGCGGCCGGCAACCTGGACGCGGTGCTGGCCCGGTTGGCCGATTTTCTCGACGCGCAACACGCGCTGCGCGCCAAGGTATCGGGGGCGCTGACCTATCCGCTGATCATGATGGTGATGGGGTCGCTGGTGATGGGCGTCTTGATGGTGGTGGTGGTTCCCAAGATCACCTCGGTGTTCGAGGACCTGGGCAAGACGCTGCCCTGGAACACGCAGGTCTTGATCTTCACGTCGGACCTGGCCGGCAGTTACTGGTGGCTGATCATTGTTCTGGGCGCCGTCGGCTACTGGGTCTATCGGCGCTGGTCGCGGACGCCCAAGGGGAAAGCCATCACCGATCGGGTGCGCCTGAAGCTGTGGCTGATCGGCCCGCTGGTCCGTTACATCGGCGTGGCCCGGTTCGCGCGCACGCTGTCGACGATGCTGGCGGCCGGGGTGCCGGTGCTGACGGCGCTGGAGATCGTCAAGAAGGTGCTGAACAACGTCGTCCTGGAGAAGGTGGTCGACGAGGCGCGTGACGCCATCCGTGAGGGCGAGTCGATCGCCGCGCCGCTCAAACGCTCGGGCCAGTTCCCATCGATGATGGTGCACATGGTGGCGGTGGGCGAGCGTTCAGGGCAACTGGAGGCCATGCTGGAGAACGTGGCGGGCGCTTACGAGCGCGACGTGGAAGGCAAGGTGGCCCGGCTGACCACCCTGCTGTCGCCCATCATCATCATCACCATGGCCGTGGTGGTGGTGTTCATCGTCTTTTCGATCTTGCAGCCCATCTTGGACATGCAGAACTTCGTCTCGTAACGACAGGAATGTCGAGACTCAAAAGGAGGCAGTGGTCATGAACGCAAACAACAACCCACGACAGGACGCCGGGCTTCGGCGGCTGCAGCGCAAACGCGACCGAGGCTTCACGCTGCTGGAGATCATGGTCGTGCTGGCCATCATCGGGCTCATCGTCGGATCGGTGGGCGTGATGGTGTTCAACCGTTTCAAGAAGGCGCAGGTCAGCACGGCGAAGACGCGCGTCACCCAGGTGGCCAACGCCGTCACCCAGTACATGCTGGACAACAGCAACAACTGCCCGCGCAGCCTGGAAGAGCTGGTGGCGCAGAAGTACCTGCAAAAAGGGATGAAGGATCCCTGGGGCAAGGATTTCATCCTGCGCTGCCCGGGGACCAACGACACCGACGGCGCCGACGTCAGCTCGGCCGGCCCGGACAAGGCCGAAGGCACCGCCGACGACGTCAAATCCTGGGAGTAAGCGTGTCGTTCCCCCGACAGACACCGATCGCGTCGGGCGGAGGCGAGCTGTGCTCGCCGGAGCCCAGCGCGGGAGGTCGCAGGTACCCTCCCAGGGTTCCTGAGCGATG
>JAXDMH010000498.1:0-3848 GCA_034666225.1 Myxococcales bacterium | reverse complement strand
CTGAAGATGTTTCGCCGCCTGGAGGACGGCGTCAGCCCCGAGCTGGAGGTGACGCGCTTTCTGACCGACCGCGCGCCGACCGTGGCGCCGCAGCTGGTGGGCGCCTTCCAGCTGCGGCGGGGGCGCGCCGAACCGTCGACGCTGGCCGTGCTGCAGGCCTACGTCCCCAATGAAGGGACCGCCTGGACCCACGCGCGCGAGGAACTCCGCCGATTTTTCGAGCGCGCCCTCACGCGGTTCCGTGACACGCCGCCGCCCACCGATACGCCCGTTCGCCCCCTGGACGCCGCGCGCGCCGAGGCGCCGGCCATCGTCAATGAGGTCATCGGCGGCTATCGCGACATGGCCGCGCTGCTGGGCCGGCGCACCGCTGATCTTCACCTGGCGCTGGCCTCCGATCGCAGCACGCCGGCCTTCATGCCCGAGCCGTACGTGGTGCTGGATCGACGATCAAAATATCAATCGATGCGCAACCTGGCCGGCACCACGCTGCGCCTCTTGCGGGAAAATCTCGGCTGGATGCCGGCGTCCATCGCCCAGCCGGCGCGCGATCTGGCCGCCCACCCGGAGCGCGCCCTGAAGGCGTTCGAACCGCTGCTGACGCGCAAGCTGACCGGGCTGCGCATCCGCACGCACGGCGACTATCACCTGGACCAGGTGCTGAGCACCGGTAAAGACTTTGTCATCATCGACTTCGAAGGACCGGGCGGCGAGCGCCTGGCGGACCGGCGCCGCAAGCACTCGCCCTTCCGCGACGTGGCGGGGATGATCCGCTCCTTTCATTACGCGGCAATGACGGCCATGCTGGACCGGGCCGTGGTCCGCGACGTCGACTGGGAGGCGGCGGCGCCCTGGGCCGAAGCGTGGCACCGCTGGATCTCGGCCGCGTTCCTGCGCGCCTATCTGGACGCCTGCGCCGGCGCGCCGTTCCTGCCCGCCGCCGACGATCTGCCGCTGGTCCTGGACATTCACCTCATCGAAAAAGCGTTCCAGGAATTGCGTGACGAGATCGCCACCCCGGGCGAGACCGTGGCCATTCCGCTGTCTGCCCTCATCGAGCTGCTGGGCCGCTGACCGTCAAGGCGGCGCCGCCGCCAGGCCGGCGTTCAGGATCGAGACAATCTGCGAATCGAGAGCGCCGCCGCCTAGATGTCGAGCGCTGTCCATCAGCCGCCGCGCCAGCGCGGGGCGATCCGCGCCCGCGTCAGGCCGAGCCATCAGGGCCAGGGCCAGGGCCAGGGGAACGTTGAAGGCCGCGCCGGCCGCGTTCTTCTGGGTGTATTCGGCGATGAACCCGGGCGGCAGGCGCAGCGTCCAGTTGTCCGGGTGGACGACGCCGGGCCTGTTGTAAATATCGTGTAAGCCAAACAGATCGGAGAAGAACACGGAGATCCGGCGGGCCGGCCCGATGAACAGCTCGGCGAACAGGCCGTGACACAGATGATGGGCGTCGGCCGCCAGCCAGCGGGTCAGCCGTGGCTGCAGCTCGGGGCGCGGGGCCAGGCGGCGGGACAGGGCCAGGGCCCGCTCGGCGCCGGTGGCGGTGCCATGCCAGGCATCGGCCAGCGACCAGATGGGCGGCGTGTCGTGGTTGCCCACCATGATCCAGTCGCGCGCCGAGGCATTCTCGGCGCGATACACGTCGTCGGCGCGGGCCAGGTCCGCCTTCTGCGTGACGCAAAAGCGACCCAGGCCATAACGGTCCATCACCCGTCGCAAGGGATAGGGCCAGGTGCTCAGCACCTCGCAGATGATGTCGCTGTCGCGGCGCCCGGCGGTGCGCACCCGCGCCATCAGGGCGTCGAACAGCCGTCCATAGCGGGCCACCTGATCGTCGCGCAGCGCGCGCACCCAGTCGTCCGCGTAACGGGTGATCCCGGGATCGCCGGAAAGCTGCTGGGCCTCCGGAATGGCGATCGGGGCCAGCGCGGGATGATCGGCCAGGTTCGGTGAACAGCGCAGGCGCGCGCCGCGCACCACCGCCGCCGCCGGATCGGGATCGGCCGCCGCGTAAACCCAGGGACAGACCAGGCCGTGCGGGTGGTCGACGCGCAGGCCGTCACAATCCGCCATCATCCGATCGGCGCGCGCCACCAGCAGGGCCAGCGCCCCTTGGGGCTGCCCCTCGACGTCGATGACCGGATAACCCCAGGGCTGACCGGCCGGGTTGGTGCGGCTGGGCGGCGCGCCCATCAGATAATCGGCCCGAAAAAGATGGCGCCAGCTCCAGACGTCGCCATGGGAGAACCCTATCTGCAGATCGCCGAACAGCGCCACCGACGACGACGCCGCCGCTGCCCGAAAAGCGCGGTGCTGTTCATCGAGGATGAATTGCCCGAACAGGTGCCGCTCGATCTCCGGCGCACGTCGCGATCGAATCGCTTCAACGACGACGGCGACCGCGCCACTGGCATCGGCCGCGGGCCAGCGCCGCCAGTCGTCGGAGGCGTGCTCGGCCGACAGCGCCTCGTAAAGGCTGTCGGTGGCCAGCATCTGGCCCCACCGAGCGCGAAAAGCGTCGAACCGATCCGCGAGAGCCCGGCCCGCCGGGAGACCGTCCAGCGCCCGAAACCGCTGGTGCAGCGTCGTCACCACCTGCCGGGCCGCGTGCCAGGAATACAGATGTTGAACCCGGGTGGCCGGCCCATCCGGACGACCGGCCACCAGCGCGGGCAGTTCGGCCCGACACAGAGACGTCCACAACGGATCGTCCGCCAAGGTTCCGAGAGCGATGTCCTGCGCCGTCTTCGTGAACAGCGCGCCGTCGTAGGGAGAAGGATTGACCGCCGACATGTCGCCTTGCGGACCAAGCTGTAGGCTGTCGAAACCCAGCTGCCCTGCAAAGTCCAGCAAGGCACGGGCGCCCTTGCCGTACGGCGACCCCCGTCCGATGTCCTCGTCGACCGTGCTGGGGAAACTGGCGTCGTGAATGGCCAGCGTGAAACGCTGGATCTCGAGGGCGCCCAGCGCGGCGCGAATCGCGGTCGTCGTCAGATCGTCAAGAAACAACCGGAAAGTCTACCGGCCCGGTTGAAAACCACCAGGGCGCCTCCAGGTTTTCTGACGTGGCTGCTGATCCGTCGCCGTCGCCGTCGCCGAAATCTTCGCTGCTGCGCAAACCCGAGCAGCCGCGCCGGGTGATCATCGAAGGCATTCGCCCCAGCGTCGACGGCGGCCTGGTTCCCATCAAACGCGTGCTGGGCGATCGGGTGGTGGTGCAGGTCGATCTGCTGGCCGACGGCCACGACAAGCTGGCCGGACGTCTGCTTTACCGAAAGACCGGCGCCGATGCCTGGCAGAAAGCGCCGCTTCGCCCGTCGACGACCAAACCGCCCCCCGGCGGCCGGCGGCAAGACGACCGCTGGTGGGCCAGCTTTGTCGTCGATCAGCTGGGCGTGTGGGAGTACACCGTGCAGGGATGGGTCGACGCCTGGTCCAGTTGGGTCTGGGCGGTCACCCGCAAGATCGACGCCGGGCAGGACGTCGCGCTTGAACTGAAGACCGGCGCCACGTTGCTGGCCGCCGCCGCCCAGCGCGCGCGTGACAACCCACGTGAAGTCCTACGCCGCCTGGCCGATCGCCTGGCCGGCCCGGAAGCCAGCGCGCCCGGCGCCATCGCCGCGGCGCTGAACGAGGAGACCGCGGCCCTGATGTTTGCCCATCCCGACGACGCGGCTGCCACCACCCACCAGCCGCCGCTGTCCATCATCGTCGACGTGCCGCTGGCCCGATTTGGCGCCTGGTACGAAATGTTCCCGCGTTCGCGCGCCGGCAAGTCGGCGGCCGCAGCCGACGCCCCACCCCAGCACGGCACGTTCAAGACCGCCGAGGATCGCCTGACGTACATC
>JAXDMH010000497.1:0-6656 GCA_034666225.1 Myxococcales bacterium | reverse complement strand
CATTGACGATCCGGCGCGCCTGCCCGTCGCCCGTCACCACGTGATCTGGAAGGCGCCGCGCCGCGGCCGCCTGGTCCGTCTCGACGCCGGCCTCATCGGGCGGGCCGCCACGCTGCTGGGCGCTGGTCGCTTGCGAAAAGAAGATCGCGTCGACCCGGGGGTCGGCATCACCTTCCACGCCAAGCAGGGCGATCCTCTGGAACGTGGCCAACCCATCGCCACCGTTCACTACGGCCAGGAAACCCGTCTGCAATCCGCGCGGCCGCTTCTTGAACAGGCCATCACCATCGCCGACACAAAACCACGGCGCTCCCCGCCCCTGGTGCTGGAGAGGCTGTCCTGATTGCGCTACGTTAGTGCAAGAAAATGAAGTTGGCGGCCACACTGCACGAACGCATCCAGGCGGCAGCGCGCGCCGCCGCCGAGCACATCGACGCCCGCGGGGCGGACGTGGCCGTGGTCCTGGGCAGCGGCCTGCACGGCGTGGGCAGCCGCCTGATGGCTTCGCGAGAGATCGCCTACGCGGCTCTCCCCGGCTTCCCCGAAACAACCGTGGCCGGTCACCCCGGGCGACTGATGGCCGGCCAGGTCGCCCAGCGCAAGACGCTGCTGCTCTGTGGCCGCGTGCACGGCTACGAAGGGTATTCCGCCTGCGAGGTCGGCTTCGGCGTGCGCGTGGCCGCGGCGCTGGGCGTGGGCACGCTGATCGTCACCAACGCCTCGGGCGGGATCGATCCCGTTTTTCACCCGGGCGAGATCGTCGTCCTGTCCGACCACATCAACCTGACCGGCGCCACGCCGCTGACCGGGCCCAATGACGAACGCCTGGGGCCCCGCTTTGTGGACATGACCGACGCCTACACACCGTCGCTGCGCGCGCTGGCAGCGGCCACCGCGAGCCGCGGGTCGTCGCAGCCGCTGCGGGAGGCGGTTTACGCCGGCATGGCGGGGCCGTCGTACGAAACCCCGGCCGAGGTGCGGATGCTGCGCGTGCTGGGCGCCGGCGTGGTCGGCATGTCAACGGTGCACGAGGTGATCGCCGCCCGCCACGCCGGCCTGGCCATCCTTGGTCTGTCCCTGGTCGCCAACCACGCCGCCGGCGTCTCGCGCGAGCCGCTGCGCCACGAGGACGTCACCCGCGCCGCCGCCGCCGGCTCGGAGGCGCTGGCCGATCTGGTCACCGGCGTGATCGCCGGGCTGCCGCCGCGGAAATCGGCGTGACCGCCCAAGACCGGAGGAGATACCGGGCGAGCGCGACGACGAAACGGCAACCGCCGGCGGCCCTGCTGCGCGCGGCGCGGGCCGTGCGACGCCGGGCCCACGCGCCTTACTCGGGTTTTCGCGTCGGCGCGGCCGTCATCGACGAGGCCGGGCGCATTCACATCGGCTGCAACGTCGAAAACGCGTCATACGGTCTGACCGTCTGCGCAGAGCGCAACGCCGTCGCCGCCGCCGTCGCCGCCGGAGCGCGCGTCCTGCGCGCCGTCGCCGTCGTCACCGACGCCCAACCGGCCGCCACCCCGTGCGGCGCCTGCCGCCAGGTCCTCGCCGAGCTGGGCCGCCCCGACACAGCGGTCTACCTGGCGGGCCCGCGCGGCGCCGCCGCCGCCGTGCACAGCCTGGGCGCGCTCTTGCCCGAAGCCTTTACTTTTTCTCGCTAGCCGCGCCGCCGCCCGCCGCCTGCGTGGCCGCCGTGCGCACTGCCTGCACGACGCCGGTGCGCGCCTCCATGTATTCGCCGGAGGCTTGCAGGAAGTCTTCCAGGTCCTGCACCTTCTTGCCCTTGCGCGACTTGCGCGCGCAGTCCTCCCAGGCGCGCAGCTGGCGGGCGTCTTCCTCATAGAACTTCTTCATCGTCGCCTTCCAGGTCTTCGACGCCGTCGCCTTGGCGTGGGTGTCGACGCTGGTGAGGATCGGGCCGCATTTCGCGCGCACGCCGTTCATGAAGGCGACCGCGTCCTTGTGGTAACAGGTGTCGGCCAGGAACTCGAGCACCTGCTGGGCGTCCTTCATCTTGTCCAGGTCAGGCACCGCGCAATAAAGAAACTTCTCGAAGGCCAGCCCCTCCGGCGACGGCGTCTGGTTGGCGTGAAAGGCGTTGCCGGTGTCCTGGATCAGCTGGTCGATGTCCTTGGTCTGACCGCGCCCTTTGATCTTCTCGGCGTAGGTCTCGATGCCGGTCTGCAGGCGCGGCAGCGTGCCGACATATTTGTCGATCGCTTCCTTGAATTCCGGAGGCGTATCACCGGCCAGTCCGCCCGCCGCCTGGCGGGCCCGTTCGATCTTGGGGACGCATTCCGTGGTCAGGTGATCGGAGAACGTCTTCTGCTGGGTGAAATACGCCGATTCGATCCGCTTCTGGATCTGGTCCGTGCTCTGGAACATCCCCACGTCAATTTCGCTGGAGGTGATGCAGTTCCAGAAGGCGCCGGTCTCGTTCTTGTCGACGCCGACGAACCGTTCCCCGAACAGCAGCTTCTGCTGCGCCATCCCCTTGGCCCGGCGATCCTGAAACATGCGGTAACCGACCAATGCCACCACCAGCCCCACCACCGCGCCCACCAGCATGCGGTTGCGTCGCTGCTGGGCCGCCCGCTGCGCCATCAGCCGCTGGTATTCGTCCATGCCCGAGGGGGGTAGTCCTGTGCTCATCTGCGGTCCTCCCGGCGCAGCGGAGGACGTCAAGATGCCGCCCATGGCCCGCGCGCGAAGTGAAGTCGCCAGCAGAACGTAGATCGACGACGAAATCAACCTAGGAAGGGATCCACACCTCCCGCGATGGAACTACTTCTTGCTGACCTGCTTGGCGAACACGGCCCATGAGCGCAGATAGTCCAGCGCCATCTGCAGCTGATAGTCGTCGAGGCGCTTGTTCTCGGTGGCCTTCTCGCCCTGTTCGTTGCGCAGGCGCTTTTGCAGGTCGCGCTCGCGCGGCATGTCGTCGTCGGCGCTCTGCGAGGGCGGCGCCACCGCCTCGACGATGACGTTGGGGGTGATTCCCTGCCCCTGGATAGACCGGCCCGACGGCGTGTAGTAGCGGGCCATCGTGATCTTGAGGCCGCACGGCTTGGGCCCGCAGCCATCGAGATCGATCAGCGTCTGCACCGAACCCTTGCCGAAGGTCTGCGTCCCCAGGATGACACCCCGTCCGTGATCTTGCAGGGCGCCCGCCACGATCTCGGCCGCCGACGCCGTCGCCCCGTCGACCAGAACGATCATGGGAAAACCCAGCCAGGTGCCCCGCGAATGGGCCCGCGCCTCGTCCATCACCCGTCCGCCCTTGCCCACCGTCTTGACCAGCAGCCCGTCGGAGATGAACCGATCCGCCACGCGAATTCCCTGGTCCAGAAGACCGCCCGGATTGCGGCGCATGTCCAGGATCAGCCCGCGCAGCCCCTTGCTCTTGCTGTTCAGCTGTTCCAGCAGATCGCCCACGATGGCGTCGGTGTTCGAGGCAAAGATGCGAATCTTGATGTACCCCAGGCCCTCTTCGATGAGGTGTCCCTCCACAGGCTTCAGCTCATAGCGGGCCCGGCGCAGGCGGAACGTCAGTTCGCGGCCGTGCCGGTCGATCACCAGCACCACCTCGCTGCCGGGCGGGCCTTGCATGCGCGCCACGGCGTCGTCGAACTCCAGCGCGCCGACGTCGACGCCATCGACGCTCTTGATGACGTCACCCGGTTCGATGCCACCCTTGGCCGCCGCGGAGCCTTCGATGGGTGAGATGATCACCAGGCGATTTTTGCGCTTCTCGACGTCAATGCCGATGCCGTTGACCTCTTCGTTCCCTTCGGTCTCTTTCTTCAGCTTGTCGTACTCTTCGGGATCCATGAAACGCGAGTGCGGATCGAGAACATCGGTCAGACCCCTCGCCGCCCCATACATCAATTCCGTCTCCGAGATGTCCTCGACGTACTGGGTCTCGATGTACGACAGCACCTTGGAAAAGATTCCAAGCTTCTGGTAGGGATTAAACCGTCCCGCTTGGGTGGGTCTGGAAAAGACCAGGCCAGCCAGGAACGAACACGCCACCAGCACGAAGCAGAACCCCGTGCGCATTGCCCAAGACGACGAGGCATGACGCCGGCGTGAAAACTGAACGGACATAGGTGAACCCTCCGAGAAGCCCTGCGGGACGGGTGATTTTACGGCATGACGGGGACAGAGGCGAGGGCGCCGGGAGCGACATCAGCGCGTTTGGCCGGCGGCGGCAATTCCCCCCTTCGAAACCCCATAAAAAGGAGAATGACGATGAAAGCTCTCTTAAGACGCCCCCCCGCATCGGCTTTGGCATTGGCGGCATCGCTGGCGGTCGCAGTCATGGGCTGCGGCTCTAGCAGTTCGAACGGCGGCACGGGTGGGACCAGCGGCGGCACGGGCGGCAGCGGTAGCGGCGGCGCGACCGGCAGCGGCGGCGCCACGGGCAGCGGCGGCAGCGCCAGCGGCGGCGCCACGGGCAGCGGCGGCGCCAGCACCGACGCCGGCAGCGGCGGCACCGTCGGCACCGGCGGCGCCACCACCGACGCTCCCGCCGAGACCGCTCCTGGCGACGGCTCGACCGATGCCACCGGCGCCATGGCGCAGGCGACCATCATGGCCCTGGCCCCCGGCACCATCACAGGCACCGTCACCTTCGTCCAGATGGGCGAAGACGTGCAGGTAACGTACGCCCTAGAAAACTGCCCGGCCGGCATTCACCCGACGCACATCCATCAGGGCACCGCCTGCGGCACCGACGGTCAAGTCGCCGGCATGCACTGGGACACAACCCGGGGTGAAGGGATCGGCACCGGCACCGGCCAGATCACCTGCGACGCTCAGATGAAAGGCAACCTGGTCTACACCCGCCTCGGCTCCAGCGGCGGAAACCTACGCTGGACCGTCGGTGGCCCCAACGCCACTAACGTCGTCGGCCACGCCCTCGTCGTCCACGGCGTGAACGACAGCAACCAGCGCTACGGCTGCGGCGTCATCATGGCAAAATGAGCGCGGAAGGGGCCTGAGGAAGAGCGCGGAAGGGGCCTGAGGGCCCCTCCCGCGGGCCCTCCCCATGCGACGAGAGCCGGGGGCGATAGGCGCGGAAGGGGCCTGAGGGCCCCTCCCGCGGGCCCTCCCCATGCGACGAGAGCCGGGGGCGGATCCTGCTCGGCAGATGTGGTCTCCGGCGGGCAGAGCCCGCCTTCGATCCTCTAGAGAATACGGGGGTCGGAAGGCGGGCTCGTTTAGTTCGGCACCAGGGTCACCCCGTCGGTGGGGTTGTTCTTGCTGCGGATGAGATCGGCGTGCGGCAGGCAGGTAGGGACGTCCCAGCAGGGGTACGTCGTTTCCATGTCCGACTTGTAGAAATGGATCCAGTCGTACTCGGCGAACATGGGATAGACGTTGGCGGCGCCGTTGGTTCCGCCGAAGGCGTAGTTACTCCCGAAGATCCACAGGTTCATGATGATCTTCGCTGATTTCTCCGGGATGGGCGGGGTGGCGCCGGTCTGCATGCGAATCTGTTGCCCGTCGACGAACCAGGTCACCTTGGTGGGCAGCCATTCGAAGGCGTAGACGTGAAAGTCAGACTGGGCGTTGTATCCGCCCGGGCCGTTCACGGCTAGATAGGCGTTCATGGTGCCGCCGTAGCCGGTCTGGTTGTTGCCCCAGACGATGTTGCTGCCGATCTGCGACGTCGACGACGCCGTCAGCTCGATGTCCAGCTCGCGCCAGAAGATGGTCTTCGGCGTCCGGAACGTGAACATCGTCGAGATGAAGTTGCCGTTCGACGTGGGCGGCTTGAAGCGGACCTCGTAGCGTCCATAACGAAAGTCGTTGTACTTGGTGCGGAACTCGCCGCTGGCCAGGGGGTAACCGACGACGGTCTTGTCCTCGGAGAAGGACTGGCCTCCGTTGGTGGCCATGCGCGACGCCGTCAGGCGCATGCGCCCATTGCCAAAGGTGATTGCGCCCTTGGTCATCCGCACCTGACCTTCGTCGAGGGCGCCGTCGCTCCAGGTCCAGATCGGGTCGGCGTCCAGGTCCAGCGGGGCGTCGAAGTCCTCGACCAGCGCCAGCGTGAACCCCGGGTAGGTCGGATAGGTCGCCATCGAACAGTGACCTTTGACCCCCGCCGGGCAGCCCCCGGCGCTGGGGCCGTCAGAGCCTCCGCTGTCGGGCATCCCACCGTCGACGCCGCCCGGCGAACCACCGGTCGCCGGCGAGCCGCCGCTTCCTGACGCTCCGCCACTGCCCGAGGCGCCGCCGCTGCCCGAAGCACCGCCGCCGCCCGTTCCGCTGCTGCCGCCGCTGGCGTTGCCGCTGCCACCGGAGCCGGAACCGGTGCTGCCACCCGAGCCCGAGCCGACAGCACCGCCGCTCCCGGTGGTCGAGCCACCGCTGCCCTTGGTCCCCGAATCGGACGGCGACGATGAACAGCCGAGCGTCACGGCCAACGCGAAAAACCCTGTCCAACCAGATGCACGCATGGTCATGGGGGCGAAGCCTCGCACAATGGCTTTTCGCTGTATACCGCCGGCATTCGGTCGGGCTGTGGCCTCGCCAGACCCTCAGCGGCGCAACACAGCAGCCGGATCGACAGCCTGGCGGCGGTGCCACACCTCAAGGATGACCGCCTCATGCGCGCGCGGCGAGCGTGGGTCCTCGGCCACGTGGCC
>JAXDMH010000496.1:0-3485 GCA_034666225.1 Myxococcales bacterium | reverse complement strand
GCGCAGCTAGCCCACGGCTCTCAGGATTGGTCACAAATCGCGCCGCCGGTGTGGGTTGTCGCGGAGGTCGCTGCGGGGCCGATCTGAAAATGAGCGGACCGCAGCGTGAGGCCGCGTTAGCCGAGCTTCGCATTTGGTCAGCGCCGGACGCGGCCTTGCGCGAGGACCGCATGGCGCGGGCAAAAACGCTCGATATTGACGGGCCTTCGGCTCCGCGACAAGCGGGGATCGTGTGGTGGCCGGAAACACCTCGGCGTGTCTTCGCCTGGGCGTGGCGCGGATCAAACGCCTCAAGCATATTGACGGCGACTGCCGCGCCATGCGGTCCTCGTGCGAGGCCGCGTCCAGCGCTGGATTGATGTTGAGCGCTCACCAGCGCGACCTCGCGCTGCGGTCCGCCCAATTTTTCGAATCGGACCTGTCGGCGTGCGATTCTTTCCCTAGCCTGATGCTCGCGCCGCGATTTGTGACCAATCATGAGAGCCCACAGCGTCCGCCTATTCGCCGTCGCCGAGCGAGTAGCGGGTGATCGGCGTCGAGACGTTGGTGGTTCCGCTGGTGATGTAGAGGATGCCGTCGGTGTGGGTCAGTGACCAGTGCGCGTTGCGATCGGTGGCGGCGTCCAGCTTGTCCAGAAACTCTGGATCCAGGGGATAGACCTCGACCGTGTCGACGCGAAAGATCGCCTTCGCGCGAGCGGCCTTGCGCAACAGCTCGGGGTCTTGATACGTGAACACCACGACGCGCGGTGCGGCCTTGCTGGCCTTGTGCAGGCGCTCCCCCGACGGCGTGCCGACGTCGATCCAGGCCTGCAGGCTGCCCTGGAGATCTTTCACCCAGGCGGCCGGCTCGTCGGTGGTCGACAGGCCCCTGGAAAAAGCGATCCCTTCCTGGTAGCAGAGGCAGTAGGCGATCACCCGCGACAGAAGGTGGCGCATCGATTCGGACGGGTGGCGTCCCAGGCGCAGGTCCAGCTCTTCATAGACGCCGCGGTCGACGTCGGACAGCCCGATCTGCAGGTGATAGACGGTGGCCGAAATCGCCATGGCGGCGCAGTGTACTTCAAGTTGGAGCGGCCCTACCCACCCAGATAAGCGGCCTTGATGCGCGGGTCGTCGGCCAGCTGCGCGGGCGGACCTTGCAGCACGACCTGCCCGCGCTCCAGAACGTAGGCATGATCGGCCACCGACAGGGCCAGGCGGGCGTTCTGTTCGACCAGCAGGATGGTGGTGCCGGCGCGGTGGATGGTGGCGATGGTCTGGAACACCTGCTGCACCAAGATCGGCGATAGCCCCATCGACGGTTCGTCCAGCAGCAGCACGCGCGGCCGGGCCAGCAGGGCGCGGGCAAAGGCCAGCATCTGCTGTTGCCCGCCCGACAGCGCGCCCGCCGGCTGGTGGCGCCGTTCGCCCAGCACCGGAAACTGGGCGTACTGCTGTTCAATCGCCGCGCGCAGGTCGGCGCCCGGCTGCTTCATCTCGCCGGCCAGGACCAGGTTTTCTTCGACGGTCATGCGCCCCAGGATGGCCCGCCCCTCGGGCACCAGCGACAGCCCGGCGGCGACGATGCGATGGGCGGGCAAGCCGGCGATCTCGCGTCCGTCCAGGCGCACGGTGCCCTGGCGCGGCGCCACCAGGCCGCACAGCGCGGAGAGGATCGACGTCTTGCCGGCGCCGTTGGGTCCAATCAGCGTCACGAGCTGACCGGCCGCCACCGACAGCGACACGCCGCGCACGGCTTCCACCTGGCCGTACGACACGAACAGCGCGCGCACGTCCAGCAGCGGCGAAGCCGGCGGCGGCGCCGACACCGGCAAGCTCGGCGAATTCGAATCGTCGCCCGCGCTCACGCGGCGCCGCTCCCCAGGTAGGCGGCGATCACCTCGGGCTCCTTCACCACCGCGGACGGCGTGCCGTCGGCAAGAACCCGACCAAAGTTCAGCACGGTCAGGCGATCGCAGACGTTCATCACCAGCGGCACGTTGTGTTCGACCAGCAACACGGCGTGACCATCGGCCGCCACCTGGCGGATCAACGCCGCCACCGCCTGCACCTCGACGGGGTTCATGCCGGCGGTCGGTTCGTCCAGCAGCAAGATCTTCGGGTTGCCGGCCAGGGCGCGGGCGATCTCGACCCGGCGCTGTTCGCCGTAAGAAAGGTTGCGCGCCTCCTCGGCGGCGCGCGCGCCCAGGCCCACGCGTTCCAGCAGGGCGGCGGCGCGATCGTCGGCCTGTTTTTCTTCTGCCCGCGACCGAGGCAACATCAGCAGTCGGGCCGCCATCGACGGGTGGCGGCCCAGGTGCTGGCCGACCAGGACGTTGTGCCGCGCCGACAGCTCGGGGAAGAGACGGATGTTCTGGAAGGTGCGGGCCACCCCCAGCGCGGCGATGCGGTGGGCGGGCAAACCGGCGATCGATCGCCCGGCCACGGTGATGGTCCCGGCGTCGGCGCGCAGCAGCCCCGACACCAGGTTGATCACCGTGGTCTTGCCCGAGCCATTGGGACCGATCAGGCCGTGCACGGTCCCCAGTGCCACCTGAAAACCGGCGCCGTCGACGGCACGCACGCCGCCGAAGGCGCGCCGCACACCCTCCAGGGCCAGCACCGGCGTCACGGGCCCGTCCTTGTCCGCGCGGCCCGCGCCGCGCGCACGCGCGCCGGCAGCGACACCAGCCCGTTGGGCAGAAACAGAATCACCGCCAGCAACACCAGGCCGCTGACCAGAAGGCGCAGCGGGCCCGGTTCGATCCCGATCAGCGGCGACAGCTCACGCAAGACTTCCGGCAGCAGCGTCAGAAACGCCGCGCCCACCGCCGGTCCCCAGAACGTGTGCGCGCCGCCGACGACGGCGAACACCAGCATGTCCACCACCCGTTCAAAAGAAAATCCGTTGGGCGCCACCATGAAGGTGAAATGCGCCTCCAGCCCGCCGGCCAGTCCGGCGATGGCGGCGCCCAGCACCAGCATGGCCAGCTTGTACATCGTGGTGTCGATGCCCATGGTGCGCGCCGCCGGTTCGTCCTGGCGGATGGCCTCCAGGGCGAACCCCCACTTTGATCCGCGCAGGCGTCCCAGGACGAACAGCGTCAGCGCCAGGCACAGCGCGATGTGGCCGACGCCGGCCTTCTGGGGAATGGCCACGATCCCCTGCGCGCCGTTGACATAGTCCCAGTTCACGATGCCGAGGCGCACCACCTCGCCGAAGCCGATGGTGGCGATGGCCAGAAAGACCCCGCGCAGGCGCAGCACCGGCAGGCCGAGCGGGATCGCCACCAGCGCCGGCACCAGCGCCGCCGCGCCCAGAGCCAGCGCGAACGGCAGCGCGGCGTGCATGGTCAACAGCGCCGCGGCGTACGCGCCCAGGGCCATGAACCCGGCGCTGCCCAGCGCCAGTTGGCCGCACGACAGCGTGGTGTAGACCGACAGCGCCAGCAGCGCATTGATGCCGATGTAACCGATGGTCGACTGGTAGGTCGCGTACAGCTC
>JAXDMH010000495.1:0-4519 GCA_034666225.1 Myxococcales bacterium | reverse complement strand
TGGAACGGGCACCCGGCGTCCAGCGCCTCGACCACCAGCGTGGTCGGCGCTGAAAGGCCGGTCCACAGCAGCGAGAACCAGGGCAGCTTGTCGCCCTGATGGTAGACGCGGTTGAAGCGTGGGTTGCCCACCGCCAGCTCGTCGTGGGACCAGCCGCAAGAGTTGCTGTAGAACACCCGCATCAGGGGCTGCGTGCCCGCCGCGGCGCTCTTCAGCACGGGAAAGGCCGGGGTCTTTTTCGGGTGGGCGTCAACCTCGGGTCCGTCGGGGAAGTACCAGCGATCGAGATACGGCGGCTGGCGGTTCTCGTCCAGGTAGACCGTGGCCGTCGTGCTGTCGGCGGCGGCCGGGACGTAAAACGCCACGCCGTCGTCGCGAAAGAACTGTTTCAGCAACTCGGCGCGCTGGGTCTCCGACGTGGTGTAGACCTTGACCCGTGAGGCAGCCCAGCGCGCGAAGTAGCACGTCACGTCGCCGTTGGCATCCGATTCGCCCAGGGAATACACCGGCACGCGGCCCGGCCCCGGGTCAGTGTAGACGTAGCCGAGGGTAGCGTCCGCCAGCGTGCGCCTGTATCCGCCGACCTTTTGCTGATCGACCAGGGCGTGGATCGCGGCACCACCGATCATCGGCTCGCTGTCCACATAGGTGGGCGACGCCTCACGGTTGCCGGCACAGCGGTAGGTCCCGTTGTGCACGATCACGCTCTGGTCGCCAGCGACGGTGATGTCGCCGTCGCTGGGCAACGCGTACACGCGGTAGTCCAGCGCGCCGTCGACGGGATCGAACGTGATGGACGCGCTGTCGTCCCCCTGCAGCGCCACGACGTGGGTCATCGCCGGCAGCGCGGGCAATTTCGTCGCGGGGGGCGTCCCGAGCGGGCCGACCGCGATCATTCCACTGTTGTTCGGCTCGGCAGGGCCGGTTTCGTCCGACCCGCCCCCGGTCCCCGAGGTGCCACCAGCGCCGGATGCCCCGGCACCACCGTCGGGCGAATGAAGGGCGGGGTCCGTGGTCCGGCAGCCGCCGGCCACGGCGCAGAGCCAGGCGCACAGAATCGCGGTGGTCGCTTTTGTCATGCTCCCCAAGTGGCCATTCCCGAAAAGAGTCCCGTCAGTATCGACTGACGGACCCGCGCTCTTGAACGCGGGTGTAGGCATCGGACCCTCACCTCAAAACTGAAGCCGGGTTCCCCCGATGGCGGGTGAGCCCTAGAAGATCAGTTTTGCGTCGGTCACCGACTCGTCGACCGGAGCACGCGCAAGACGATGGTCAGGGTGTGCCTCGGACGGGCGGGACAGGTTCATTCATCACGACGTCCGTGAGCAGCAAGGCAGCAATCCTCCCTGCTTCCATCTTCTGTATCTGTCTCAGTTGCTCTTCGCTTTGCTGCAGAGCCGCCTCGGCCCGGGTACGTCCAGCCTCCGCCTGCCTGCGCTGCGTGAGATCCGCGACAAACGCGATGCACTTGGGGTAGTCCAGCAGCGCCACGCCCACGACGATCGGAACACGGGCGCCATCCCGGCGAAGAACCTCCGTCTCCCAGGGAGGAGCGATCCCAAACGCGTGCAGTTGTTCGACGGCGCGCGCATGCAGGTGACCAAACTCGGGCGGCGTCAGGTCCGCCCATCGCAGCCTTCCTCCAAGAAGCTCCTCGCGCGAGTAGCCGACCATTTTCACGTACGTGTCATTGGCGTCGAGGATGCTGCCGTTCACGTCGGCGATCGTGATTCCGATGATTCCGGACTCGGTCAGCCTCCGAAAGCGCGCCTCGCTCTCCCTCAGGGCCGCCTCGGCCTGGCGCCGTGCGCGCCGGTCCTTGCATTCTCGAACCTCACGTTCAATGGCGGGCGTCAAACGGCTGAGTCTTTCCTTGAGCACATAATCGTGCGCGCCCGCGCGCATCGCCTCGACCGCGGTCTCTTCACCGATGGTGCCGGACACGATGATGAAGGGAACGTCCAGCCCCTTCTCCTTCAGGATCGCAAGCGCGGCCGGCCCCGTGAACGTTGGCATCGACCAGTCCGTGATAACCGCATCCCAGGTCGTCCGTTCGAGGGCGGCCCGCATCGCATCCGCTGTGTCGACTCGCTCGAAGTCTGCCGGGAGGCCCTTTCGTTGGAACTCGTGGGCGATCAGCATGGCGTCGGTCTCCGAATCCTCGACGATGAGAACGCGCAACGGAAAGCTCATGAAGTTCTCATCGTAGTCCTGTGGCGAGAATGCGCCCGTGCTATTTGCGGCAACTCTGCAAAGGTTGGTTCGTCGAAGTCGAGTTGGCTGTAGCCCATTGTGGGCAAGGCGTGCAGAGCATCATCGGCAGGCCAGCGTGTCGGCTCACGATCACTAGCCGCCCGCGCTACGGACAGACGATCGGCACGGGCGGATTCGGCACGACGAACGTGGGTCGTTCGGCCGGGGTGGTGGCAGTCAGCATGCCGGCGTGGGCGGCGTGGCCGGCCGTGGTAACAGAGTCGCTGGCGGTGGCGGCGCCGGGAGCTTCGTCGAATTTCCAGTAGCCGACCAGGTCAGGTTCGTTGCCGACCAGCAGCTTCGTGTGGTTGGTCATGATCTCGGCGTCGGTGCGGGCGACCTTCCAGACCCGCACCTCGTCGAATATGCCGTTGAAGCAGAACGAGTTCCCGGGGTTGCAGCCGAGAATCAGCGGGCCGCTGCCGGTGGCCAGGGTGCCAGCGGCCGTCGACATGATGCGTGAGGCTCCGTTGACGTACGTCTTCATGGTGGTGCCGTCCCAGGTCAGGGCGATGTGCACCCACTGCGCGTTCATCGACGTGATGCCCAGATAGGCGGTGCTGTCCACGCGGAGGTTTCCGTTTGTGAATGGATCGAGCGTGGCGTGGTTGCCGGCCATGCCGGCCACAGCGTTGGTGCCGAAATCCAGACCGAAGGTTGTGTTCGTCCCGGCGCTGCCCGAATAGACGACCTGGTTGCGTTCGCCCACCCAGTCGGTCGGTTTGATGTACGCCCAGAACTCGATGGTGCGGTTGGCGTTTCCAGTCGGGGTATCGGCCATCAGGTTGATCAGCACCCGCGCCTGAGCAGCATCGCTGGCCATGCCGGTGCCATTGGCCGACAGCGAGATGGCGTTGCCCGCGCAGTTTTTTCCGCCAATCGTGTCGCTGGCGCCGTCGCTACCCGCCGCGCCGTCACCGACGCCGCTGCCGCCCGAGCCGCCGTCGGTCACCGGGGCGCCCCCGGTTCCCGCACCACCGCTGCCGGTGCCGCCGCCAGAGCCGGTGCTGCCGCCGCTGCCAATGCCTCCGCCGGAGCCGGTGCTGCCGCCACTGCCGGTGCCACCGCCAGAACCACTGCCGCCCGTCCCCGTAGAGCCAGCGGGACCGCCGCCCCCCGAGCAGCCCGACAAGATCGTCGCGGCCAAGAGGAGCGATGAGAGAAGCGATGAAAGGCCCGGCCCCAAGAAAGCCAACCGAGGCAGTTGCAGCAACATTTATCGATCTACTAGCACGCCCTTTGGGGCAGCGTCGAATAGGTATCGTCGAAGCGTTCCGTTATTGAATCTCGATCCAGTCGAGGTCATAAATATGCAATTAACCACACGATGTTTGTCTAGATAGATCAGTTAACTCATTGTAGTTGCGTGATCGTTTTAGACAGCTCTGCGCCGGGCTGTTGCCGCGGCAGCAACGATGTCTTTCGCCAGGCAACACCAGCCATTCGCTGACCGCCCGGGCCCAGGCGCGAAGCGCCGTGTTGTGGGACGCGCAGCGCCGTGTTGCGGGAAGTGAATGCCACGCATACATTGCGGCCCCCTCATTTCGAAAAAGGACGAAGGATGAACTCGACCACCTGGCTTGGGAAAATCGCTCGCATTCGGGGCGTCGCCGTCGGCGCCGCCTGTGTTGCCTTGCTATCCGCCCAGCGCGCACAGGCGCAAGCGAACCCGACCTTCACGTACGCCAAGCCCGAGGACGTCGTGGTTGCTCCCGCCAAGATTGAATGGAAGGCGCAGGCGAAGGGTGGTCTGCTGGTCACCACCGGCAACTCTCAAGGGCGCAACGGCAACTTCGGCGTCACCGCTTCACGCAAGCAGGGCGGCAACAAGCTTTCGATCGACGGCTCGATCGCCTACGGCCAGTCGGATCTGTGGACGCCGGTGGTGTCCAACAACCAGATCGTCGGGCTGGATCGCCAGCCCGTGACCACGACCAACAACTGGAACGCCAAGGCGCGCTATGATCGATTCCTCACGCTCAACAACGCGCTCTACGCCAGCGGGTTGGCGGCGGCGGATCGGGTGGCCGGCAAATCATTCTTCGGCGGTGGACAAATCGGGTACAGCCGACAGCTGCTGAAAAACGGCCTGCACCTGGTGGTCGCCGAGATTGGCTATGACCTTTCCTATGAACGTTATCTGCCGCAGCCGGACCGGCCGATCGATGCGGTCACCATTCATTCAGCCCGCGTTTTCGTCGGTGAACTGCTGAAGCTGAGCGCGGCCACCGGGGCCAGCGCCAGCGTCGAGGCGCTGTTCAATCTG
>JAXDMH010000494.1:0-4474 GCA_034666225.1 Myxococcales bacterium | reverse complement strand
GGCGGCGCCGGCCAGGGTGATGACCGGAACACCCATCCACAAGGCTTCACAGGTGGTGGTGGTGCCGCCATAGGGTGTGGTGTCCAGGGCGATGTCAACCTGGCCATAGGCGGACAGGTGTTCGTGTTCGTCGGCGACCGGTGGCAGCAATTGCACGTCGTGCGCCGCCAGCGGTGATGCGCCCAGGCGGGCCGCGAAGGCCGTGCGGGTGGCGGCGTCGGCAAAAGCCGGTCCTTTGATCAGCAGGCGCGAACCGGGAACGGCGTCCAGGATACGACCCCACAGCGTGAGCGCGCGCGACGACACCTTGGCCAGTTGATTGAACGTGGCGAAGGTGATGCCGCCGGTGGCGTCGACCGGTGGCGCGACGACGGCAGGACCGTCGGCGCGCGGTCGATAGCACAGAAAACCGTCGGGCAGGCGCAGCAGTCGTTCGCTGTGCCACTGCTCGGTGAGGCCGGGCGGATCGGCCCATCGATCGGTGATACGCCAGTCGATGGCGTCCAGGCCCGTCGTGTTGGGATATCCCAGGTACGTCATCTGCACGGGCGCCGGGCGCAAGGCGAAGAGACCGAGGCGATTGTGCGCGGTGTGGCCGGCCAGATCGATCAGCACGTCGATGGCATCGGCGCGAACCATCGCAGCGGCGTCATGGTCGGACAGGTGCTCGATCGAACGCCAGCCGTCGACCACGCGGCGCAATCGTTCGGTGACCTGGTCGGCGCGGCCCTGGCAAGCGTAGGCGATATAGGACACTTGCTCGGGGCGGTGCGCTTGCAGCAGCGGCTCGAGAAAATACGCCACCGAATGCTGGCGAAGATCGGGCGAGACCAAGCCGACGCGCAGGCGACGCTGGGGGTCGCGATCGCCGCCCACCGGCGGGGAGGGCGCCGTCGCCGTCACCGCCGCCGCTGTCTCGATGGCGTCGCGCCCGAAACGCCGCCCGTACAGCCGGTGGGCGGCGGCGATCTGGTCAGGGGACAGATCGTCGGCATAGTTCAAGCACAGCAGAAGATTGCTCCAGCCCACCCTCCAGTCCGGGCTCAGCACCGTGGCCAGGCGCAGGTGGGGCAATCCCTCGGCGGCGCGCGCCTGCAGACACAGCGTCACGCCGAGATTGCTCTGGGCGTGGGCCAGCGTGGGATCGGCGGCCACGGCGCGCGCCAGCTGATCGGCGCTGGACTGCATTTGCCCCAGATCGCGCAGCAGGCAGCCAAAATTGCTGTGCAGCAGGGGATCGTCGCAACCGGCCTCGATGGCGCGCCGGTATTGCGAAAGCGCGGCGTCGGTCTCGCCCTGCTGGTGCAGCAGCACTGCCAGGTTGTGGTGGGCCTGGGCTGGATTGTTCAGGCGACGAATGGCCTCTTCGAAATAGGCCATCGCCTCAGCCGGCCGGCCCAGGCGATCGCAGGTGAAGGCCAGCCGCTCCCAGGCGGCGCCGCAATCGGGATCGGCGGCGATCACCGCTCGGCAGGCGGCCTCGGCCTCGGCGAAACGCTCGGCGCGAAACAGGTCAACGGCGGCTTGCAGGGCGATGGCGCGGGCGTCGGTGGTGGCGGCATCGTGGTCGTGGGCGCGCGCGTCCGTCATCGCGAGGTCACGCGATACACGCGCCACGGCTTTCGGTAGGTGCGGAACCCGGTGAGTTCCATCTCCAGCGTCAGATCGCCGGGGGGGATCTCCGCCGATTCCTCGCGGATGAGATCGATGGTGTTGGACCAGATCAACAGGTGCTGGATCTTCGACTCACGAATGTAATCAAAGAGGCGGTGTTCCTTCATGGCCAGATAGGCGTCCTGGTTCACCACGCCGTCCAGGTTGACCACCGTCAGGTTGTCGGCGAAGTAACCGAGGCCGCCGCTTTGCGGGCAGCCGACGATGGTGCCCGCGGGGTAGTGCTGGCGCGCCCACAGCCCGATGTTCATCGAGGCCAGATGAACGGAATCGTTGCTGAGGTAGATGTCGCGGAAGTCCTTGCGAGCGATGCTGGCCACCATGTAAAGCGCCGCCACCGGCAGCAGTCGGCGCCGGCGACGTCGATCGTCGGGGGCGGTCGCCTCCAGCCAGCGGTGCAGGGCCAGCCCCGTGCACAGCAGCAACGTGGCGTTGATCGGATAAAAATACCGGGTGAAGAACCACTCGGTGAAGATGTACATGGTGTACGCGCAGAACAGCGCGGCCGAGAACACCACCAGCAAGCGCTGCCGCCATATATCGCGGGCCAGCTGGCGCAGTCCCTGACGCCCGCTGCGCCAGGCGATGAGGACCACCAGCACGCCGAGGAGGATCAGCGTCGGCCAGTGGTTGACCAGCAGGACGCGCACGCCCTCGCGGATCTCGGGGATGTAAAAGTTCTTCAGGGTGGGGTGGTGGTGCACCGCCGCCTGCGAGATGTGTCTGACCGCGCGTCCGCTGACCGGGTAGATGCGCCCCGTGTACCGGTACGAGTAAAGCCACCACGGCATGTTGACCAGCACGACGCCGGCGGCGGTGGCCGCCGCCGCGCGCACCACGACGGGCATCCCGCGCGACACAAGACGCCGCGCCGACAACAGTGCCGACACCGCCAGCATTAGGCCGGTGTCGATGCGCGCGAACAGCGCCAGGCCGCCCAGCACGCCAAAAAGAAAAAACGTCCGCGGGCCGGCGTCGGGTGCTTCCGTGCGCGGAAAGGTGGAGACCGCCGCCAGCAGCAGAAAGACCGCCAGCGACGTCTCCAGGCCGTTGATGCCGTTGGCGATCGTATAAGGCGAGACCGCCCACATGATCATCACCACCGCCACCACGCGCGCGTCGCGGCTCTGCCGCAGGAGAATCTGGGCCAGCATCCACAGCGCCGCTGTATCAGCCAGCGCCGAGATCACCATCGCCGCGCGCACGGGACCCAGAAGATCGCCGTCGCCGAACAGCCAGAAGGCGGGCACCAGCAGAAACCCGATCAGCGGCTGAAACCCGTTGGTGTGGCCCAGCCCGTAAAAAGGCCCCAAACCGTGGGCCATGCTGCGCGCCAGGTGCAGCGTGTAATACGTGTCGTCGGGGATGGTGACGCCGTCCAGGCTGGGTATCGGTCGCAGAAAAGCCAGGGCGCGCAGGGCGAACGAGAACGCCAGCAGGATGAACAGCAACAGGCGGGTCGAAGGTGAGTCCGATGATGGCTGGGCCTGGGGAGCGAAAGGGGCCGGGCCAGACCGGGGCCGCGGAGGACCGGCTCCCGAAGGGGTGGCGGCGGGGTCGGCCATGGGCGCGCAGTCTATCGTGATACGGGCGGGCAAGACCACCGGCGCGGCGCGGCCAGGGGGGCTCCAGGCGGGGAGCGAATACTCCGGCAGATACGGGCGAGCGCTGTTACTATTTCGACGGTGGCAGCACCCCCGCAGTTAGGTCTCAGGCCGCCGCTCAAGCCACCCGCGACGCCGCGCCGTCGCCGCGGTCGATGGTTCGTGGCTGGCGCCGTGGTGGCCGCCTGCCTGGCCTATCCATTTGTTGTCGGGGAAGTGGCCGCGCGCGCCTTCGCCTCGCGGGCCTCGGCGCGGCTAGGGCGGGCCGTCACCGTCGGGAAGGGGCGAGCGGGATTGGGGCGCATCGCTTTGCGCGACGTGCGGGTGGCCGGCCGCGGTGAAGGGTTGCCGCTGGTCACCATTGGCGAGATCTCCGCGCCCTTCGGCGCCGTCCTGGGCTGGAAGACGGCGCCGGCCGTGACCGTATCGGACATGGTGGTGCGGGCCATCCGCGGCGGCGATCACGACAACGTTAGCGACATCATCGAGAAGCTGTCATCGCGCCGGAAGGCGGCCGGTGCCGACGGCGCCGACGGCGTCCCGGAGGCGGCGGGCGGCGGTTCGACGCCCCCGGGGATCGCCCTTACCCACGCCACCCTGTCGCTGCACGACACCGCCAGCGGTCTGGCGGTCGAGGTCGAGGACGTGGGCGGCGTCCTGCTGCCTTCCGATCATCTGTTGTTCCGGGCCAAGGGAATCACCGGCCGGCTGGCGCTGACCACGTCGGAGCGCGGCCCGCAGTTCGGCGCGCGCGAAGTCCAGATCCAGGCCGCGCTGCACGGCATGCATCCCGACGGCTATCCCAGCATTCTGGTCCAGGACGGATACACCACGCCCCTGCCGTCGCTGGCGCTGACCGGCATCAGCGGCCGGGTGGGGCCACAGCCGACCGGCGTGACCGGCGGCAACCCGGCCGACAAGCTGGTGGTCGATCTGCATGGCAGCTATGGCGGCGCGCGCGAGACGCTGTGGACCGCGCGCGGCGGTGTCGATCCCGCGGCCCGGCAGGGGCGCCTGGTGTTGCGAGCGGAGCAGTTCTCGCTGGACAAGGTGCGCGACATCTTGCCGCGGTCGGTGCTGCGGCCGGCGGACACCAGCCTGGACGCCGGCTTTGAGCTGACCTGGGCGGGCGACGCCGTCGGCTTCGGCGGCGAGATGGCCGTGGTGGGGCTCAGCCTCAAGCACGACGCCCTGGC
>JAXDMH010000493.1:0-7023 GCA_034666225.1 Myxococcales bacterium | reverse complement strand
GAGGCATCCCCAGCGACATCGCCTTCGTTCGCACCGACGGTGGCCTGCGTCTGGCGGCGCTGGTGCCCGGCACCAGCAGCGCGGTCCTGGTCGATCCCGTCACCAGCTTGACGACGCAGGTGATGCTGCCGGCGCCTTACACGAAATTGTCGCTGGTGACCGACGTGGCGTCGAATGCCCCGGCCGGGACGGCGGCCGGCTTCGACGTCGGGCTGCTGTGGAACGCGGGCACGGCCACGGACAGCGTCGCCTTCTGGTCGCTGGGGCAGACCGCCGGCCAACCGTATCGCAGCATCGAGACCCTGCCGTTGGGGACCACCATCAACGCTGTCTTCGACGTGCCGGTCCCGCACCAGGGGTTGAAGGTCTTGAAGGCGCTGCAAAGCGCGTTCTATGTGCTGGATCTGCGGACCCGGACCGCGTCGCCATTGGTGACGTCGAATCCGAATCTGACGATGGTGGTGTCACCGACGGGCGATCGGGTGTGGACGTTCACGCCGTCGGATCTCACCATCGCCGCCACCGACCTGGCCACCAAACATCCGAAGTCGCTGGTGATCGATCGGCCGGCGGACGCCGTGCACGAGATCGCGCGCAGCGACGGCGGGCGGGCGCTGATCGTCATCCATGGCCAGGGCGGCGTGGGCGCGACCGTGTTCGACGCCGTCACCGAGAACGACGAGACGCGCCGCCTTTACGCCGGCCTGCTGACGGAGGGGGACTACCATGACCGCTAGATCGCGACGCCTGGGAATCTGTGGATCGCTGTTGCTGGTGGTGGCCGGCGCGAGCGGCGTGTGCGGCGACGCGCTGGGCGCCGAGTTCGCCTCCGAAGCGGCACCGGCCAGGACGGAAGTCTGGCAAGGGACCCTGGGCCTGCGCACGACCCTGGTCAGAGATCGGGGGTTTGATCCGTTCGCCACGACGGATGCCCTGCCGCAGCTGTCGCTGGGCGTGTCGCGCGTGCTGGTTCGCCGGGGGGCGGTGGCGCTGGCCCTGGGGCTGGCGTTCGACATCGGCGCCAGCGACGCCCGGGCCCGCAGCGCGCAGTCGCACCTGGGGGTCATCCGTGGCTCCGTCCCGGTCGAGCTGCGTGTCGCGCCGCTGCCCCGCGCCTATGCATTCGCCCGCGTCGCGCCCGGCCTGATGCGCGTCAGCGCGACCATGGTCGACGATTCGTCACCGGCGACGATGTCCGGGGACTTCAATGGGCTGTCGCTGGATGCCAGCGCCGGCGTGGCCGTGCGCGTGTCGCCGGATCGCAGCGTGGTCGGTGTCTGGATCGAAGGCGATGGCGGGTACGGCTGGACGCCCAGCCACCAGATGGTGTTGCAACCAGGGCTGGGCGGGGCGGACCAGAGCAAGGCCGGCGCGTTGACGCTGGCGCCGCTGGCGGCGCGCGGCGCCTTCGGCCGCGTGGGCGTGGCGGTCACCTACTGACCTGGAACCCTCGAAGGGTTCCAGACCTCCCGCGATGGAACTCCGGCGGCCAAGCCGCCTGCGTTCCTACGCGCTTTCTGATCGGGACTCAGTCTTTTTTCAGGCGCAGCTCGACGGCGGGGCCGGGGGTGGGACCAAGGCGCGGCGTGACCAGGAAGAGGCGCGCCGCTCCTTCGGGGGCGATCTTGGACAGCGCGCCCAGCACCGCTTTGCCGCGCTCCTGGGCCAACGTGCGCAGAGCATCCTCGTCGACGACGATGTGCGTGGCGATCATCTTCTCCATCTCGGCCGGCGGCAGTCCCTTCTCGATGCCCAGGAAATTGCGCGGCTTGGGGAACGTTTCGGCCTTGTAGGCCAGCTCGACAAGATGCGGGCGTTCCGCGGGGTCGATGGGCGCGGCGGCGTCCTGGGCGGAGGGCGTGATGCCGGTCGTTCCCCCGGTCGTTCCCCCGGTCGTTCCCCCAGTTTTGGCCAGTTCGACGACCCGCTGAGCGCGGAGCTTTTGCTGAAAGATGTGACGACGGAGATCTTCACGGTCGCGTTGCGGATCGGCGCCCCCTTCGATCTCGAAGGAAAGGCCGGGACGTTCCTGCAGCGCCTTGGCCAGCGTGCGGATCTTGGCCTGCGCTCCGGCGTCGACGGTGGCCAGGCCAGCCGGGAAATCCAGGCGCGAAAGCTGATCACCGCCGCCAAACGCCGAGGCGATCAGCGAAAACGGCGCGGTCACCGCCTTGACGATCAGGTTGCCCAGGACCTTCAGGACGGCGCGGCCGATCTTGAAGTCGGGATCGTCCAGCGATCCGGCAATGGGAACGTTCAGGTCGATCACGCCGTGGCGATCCTTGAGGATGGCCACCGCGAGTTTCACGGGCAGGCTGGTGGCGTCCGGGCTCTTCACTTTGTCGCCGAAGGTGAACTGGTCGATGGTGAGGTGGTTCTTGGCGTCCAGCTTCTTGTTGGCGATGTGATAGTCCAGCGACAGGGCCAGCTTGCCCTTGCTGATGCCGTAGCCGGCGTACTTGGCGGCGTACGGGCTGGCGGGCGGCAGTTCGAAATCTTTCAGCGCCACCTTGACGTCGACGAAAAGATTGCCGGCCAGGGGGTTGACCTTGCCGACGATCGACAGCGCTCCGGAGTGATCGACGGCGCCGCGCAGATCGATGTCGGCCTGCGTGCTGGCGTCGGAAGAAAGGCCCGACAGTCGCCCGCCCAGCTCGGTCAGTTCGGCCGAGTAGTTGGGACGGATCAGGTGGTCGGTGAAGCTGACGTGGCCGCCTTGCAGGGTGACCTGGCCGATGGTGACGGGCGGCGGTGGCGCCGACGGCGGTTTTGGTTGCCCTGTCATGTGCGCGGCGGCGGTGGGCGGCTTGGCCGCGACGGCGACGGGTGGTGTCGTCTGTTTCGGCGCGGCGGCGATGTCCTGCACATTGAAATGCGCGTCGGGATAGATGGTCAGGCGCGAATAAAAGTCGGTCAGCGCGAGCTCCCGGACCGCGACCTTCAGCGGCACCGTGGTCAGATCCAGCCCGCCCACGTGAAACGATCGCCACGACAGGAACGGTTCCTGTTTTGTGCCGTCCACCGCCGCGAACTGGGCCACGTCGATGTCGCCGGTGAAGGCCAGCCGTGCCTGGGGAGGGGGACCTTTGGGCGGCGCCGCCGGCACGTCGAGCTTGGCGTTGGCGTTGATCGAGACGGTGCCGTCGGTGACGGTGAGGTTCACCTGATCGGCAAAATAGGGTTGCAGCGGAAGAATCTCGATGTTGCGCAGGTCGAGCTTCAGATTCGCGGCGACAGGATTGAAGCTGGCCGCCCCGCTGATGGCGATGCGCCCTTGCTTGTTCAGTCCCAGGCGGACGTCCAGTGTGGCGCGCGAGCCTGGCGCGGTGTCGACATTGCCAGCCGTGATCTTGATGGGCGCCAGCGTGGTGACCGCGACGGGAGTGACCTGGTGATCCTCGAAGCGAGCGCTCCAGCCGTCCAGCGCCAGGCGCGTCAGGTGCACGCCCCAGGGGCGTGACGGAGCGGTTGCGGTGGGCTCTACCGCCGGCGAGGGCGGCGCCGCGGGCGGCACCAGCGTCGTCAGGTCGACCACGCCGGCGGCGTTGCGTTCCGCGCGCACACGGCCGTCGCTGGTGGTGAGCTCACCGATGACGACGGTTTGTTTGGTGAGATCAGCGTCGACTTTTCGGATGCCGAGATCGTGCAGGCGAAAAAATTCGTTCCTGGGGGCGGGGGCTGGTGCCGCCCTTGGCGCCGCGTTTTCGCAGCGACAGGTCGGCCAGCTCGACGAAGGCGCCGGACAGCTGAAGGTCGGGACCGGCGGCGGCCGAGCGATAGTGATAGCTGGTGCCCAGGCGCAGGTGGCCGCGGGCGATGTCGAACGTGAGCTGGTCGTGGAAGTAAGGCGTGAAACGCCCCGGCTCGATCCCACCCACGGTCAGCGTGCCGGTGGCCAGCAGCGGCTCCAGCGTCAGCGTTCCCTGGTGCGTCAGCGTGCCGCCCGGCGAGGCCCGCAGCGACGCGGTGACGGTCGCCTTGGCCTGGGGCGCGTTGGACAGCCCGCGCACCGACACCGCCAGTTGCTCGACGGCGACCTCCATCGCCGGGTGAACCGCCTCGTCTCGAAAGTGTACGGTCACGTTCCCGACGTCGATGACCCCGACCGTGAATCGAGGCGCGATGGTCGTCCCGGTTTTCGCGGTGGCGGACGCGGGAGGCGTCTTGTGGACCGCCTTTGCCGGCGTTGCCGTTGGCGTTGGTGGTGTCGCCGGTGCCGGTGCCGGCGCCGGCCCCAGAAGCGCCAGGTTCAGCGTGCCGTTGGCTTTGCGCCGCACGTGCACGTCCAGACCGCGCACAGCCACCTCGTCGATGGCGAACGCCTGAGCGGTCACGTCGGCCTTGGCGATCAAGACCTCGAAGAGATCCAGGCTGGCCAGCAGCGCGGCGTTCTTCTCGCGCAAAGCGACCTTCTCCAGGGCCACCCGGCCTTTGACGGTCAGCGAAGGCGCGTCGCTGCGCGGTCGCACGAACGAGACATCCAGTGCCAGGTCCAGCAGCGCCGACGTCACGTCAAATCGCAGCGGCACTGGAACGTAAGACAGATAGCGAGTGAGATCGAAGTGGTCGGCGCGCAGCTCGACGGTCGTCTCTTGCGAGTCCTTGAAGGGTTTGGTCCGCCCCCCGAACGCGAAGGGTGTTCCGTCGATGGTGAGGCGCAGCCCCGGTTCGACGAAGGTGTCGATGAACACCGGCAAGGTCGAAACGAACGGAACGCCCAGGTTCAGGGCCGTGATGGTGTGCTGGCTGCCGAGCGGCCGATCGTCGAACGTCAGCGCGGCGTCGCTGATGCGGATGTTGTTGACGGAGAACCGCGCCGGGCCGTCGTCCGGCGCCGGCGCCGGCGCCGGCGCCGGCGCCGGTGGCGTTTTGGGCATGGCCGCCAGGCGGGCCAGGATGTCGGAGAAGTTATAGCTGGCCGGGTCGCCCCACCCGTCGGGCGTCGCTTTCAGGCGCGCCACGTGGACGCGCAGCGACTCCAGGCTGACCTCCTTGACGACGGGGGCGCGCCGGTAGATCGAGGCCAGCTGGGCGTTGACGTAGAGCCGACCGAACCCGACGAACGGCGTGTTTCCGTCCGGCTCGTAGATCTGAAACCCTTCGACCGTCAGTGACAGCGCAAATGGATTGACGCGCACCCGGGCCACGCTGACCCGACGCCCCAGCAGCTGGCCCAGCTGTTTTGCGGCAACCGCTCGCGCCACCGGCGGGAGCACCAAGAATCCGACGAGGGCGAACAGGGCCAGCGCGCTGGCGCTGCCGATCAGCAGGCGCCGCAACCAGCGGCGCCGGGCGATACGTTTCAAAAACATCACTTGTCCGCCGACGTCAGCACGGCGCCGCGTCGGCCGCAAGCGGGGCCCGACTGATGGTCGCTATCGCGCTACTTGTACCAGGGCAACGAATACCCTCGCCACAGCCAGCGCATGGCGTTGGCGAATTCGTTGATGGCGGCCAGCGGGGGGACGTGGTTGTCCTGGCCGGGGCGGAAACGATAGTGGTAACCCTTGGCCTTGAGGATGTTCGCGGCGTTCGTGTTGGCGGCGAACCAGCCGCCCAGATCCATCGTGCCGCTGAGCATGGTGATACGGATGGGCTTGGCCGGCGTGACGCTGTTGAACGCGTTCGGGAACGAAGGCGTGCCGGGGAAGTTGTTGGTGTTGGGATAGCTGGCGCTGGAGCTGTGCGCCTTGTGGAACTTGTCGATGTGGAACCACGGGGTGGTGATGGCGGCGATCCCGCCTGAGCTGTGGCCGCCGATGCCCCAGCCGTCCGGATCGTCGACGATGTCGTAGTCCTTCTTGACGCAGTCGGGGATGAACTCGTTGATGAGGAAGTTGCCGAAGTCAGCCGACGCCTTGTCGTACTCCATGCTGCGCAGCTCGGCGTCGGGGTGGAAGTTGTCGCCGCGCCGGTACATGCCGTTCGGAACGCCCGGGTCCATGAAGGCCACGATGGTCACCGGCAGCTCGCCGCTGGCGATCAGGTTGTCGTACAAGATGGGCGCGTTCCAGTGGTAGTCCTCCGCCACGACAGGCGTGCCGGGCCCGGCAAAGTGCTGGCCGTCGAGGAACAGCATGAACGCCGCCGGCTTGCCCTTCTGGTACTGCGCCGGCACGTAGATCGTGTAGTTGAACTTCAGGCCCTGCGACTTGTAGACGTT
Organism: Myxococcales bacterium; assembly: GCA_034666225.1. Classification (GTDB taxonomy): domain Bacteria; phylum Myxococcota_A; class Polyangia; order Fen-1088; family Fen-1088; genus DATKEU01. The sequence continues at coordinate 860 of JAXDMH010000493.1, read as the reverse complement.
GGTGCTGGCATAGATCTGATACGGCATCACCTTGCCGACGGGCACACCGGCCTTGCGGGCAACCGTCTCGGGCGCGGGCGGGTAGGGGGGTGGGTCGTCGATGGTGCCGTCGCCCTCGGTGCCGGGATCGGCCTGCACGCCTTTGGTGCCCACGGGGACAATGGTCCCGCCGCTGCCGGTTCCTGCTTCGGTGGCGCCGGCTGCGCCGTCGGTGCCGGTGCTGCCGCCCGAACCGCCGCCGCTCGCGTCGACATCGCTGCCGCCCGAACCGCTGCTGGTGCTGCCGCCGCTGCCGCTTGGTCCCGCGCCGCCGCTGCCGCCGCTGCCGCTTGGACCGTTGCCGCCGCTGCCGGTCGTCGTGCCCGGGCCGCCGGAGCTTCCGCAGCCGGCCACGCCGATGAAAAGAGCGGCGGAAATCAACATCGAACTCTTGCGCAAAAGCTTCAGCGTCATGGCGAACCTCGTCGCACGGTTGGACGGATCAAAAGGACTTGTCGTTCCAGCGCCAGCGGCCCCGCCCGCGTCACCGCGCGGCGAGGACCTCGCTGCGCCGCCCCCGACCGAAAATTGAATTTCCCATGAAACCACGAGGAAAAGCAATGCGCTCGCGCCGCGGGCGTCTTGTGCGACGCCACCGGGCATCTCACGTTGACGCGCGGGAGATGACGCGATGGCCTTCATTCTACGTTCGCCCCGATTCGAAGACGGCACCCACATCCCGCGCCCGCACACCTGCGAGGGGGCGAACACGTCGCCAGCGCTGACCTGGTCGGACGCGCCGGCAGGAACCAAGAGCCTGGCGTTGATCGTCGATGATCCCGACGCGCCCGATCCGGCGGCTCCGAAGACGACCTGGGTGC
>JAXDMH010000492.1:0-7264 GCA_034666225.1 Myxococcales bacterium | reverse complement strand
TCTGAACTTTCTCGGCGACGGACTGCGGGATGCCTTGGATCCGCAGATGAAACGGTGATGGCGTGACGTCGGCAGGTCCCATCTTGCAGGTGACCGATCTGCGGACCTACTTCCGCACCGACGACGGCCTGGTCAAGGCGGTCGACGGCGTGTCATTCCAGCTGGGGCGCGGCGAAACGCTGGGTATCGTGGGCGAGAGCGGGTCGGGAAAATCGGTCACCAGCCTGTCGCTGATGCAGCTTCTGCCGCGGCCGCCGGCGTTGCACCCCAGCGGACAGATCATGTTCGACGGGCGCGACCTGATGAAGCTGCGCGAGGACGAGCTGCGCCGCCTGCGCGGAAATCGCATCGCCATGATCTTTCAGGATCCGATGACGTCGCTGAACCCGTACCTGACCGTCGAGCGTCAGCTGACGGAGGTGTTGCAGCAGCACCGGGGGATGTCGCGCAGCGAGGCGCGGGCGCGGTCCATCGAGGTGCTGGGCCACGTGGGGATTCCCGATCCGGCCCGCCGCATCGACAACCACCCGCACGAATTCTCCGGCGGCATGCGGCAGCGGGTGATGATCGCCATGGCCCTTTTGTGCGAACCGCAGTTGCTGATCGCCGACGAGCCGACCACGGCGCTGGACGTCACCATCCAGGCGCAGATCCTCCGCCTCATCAAACAGCTGCAGGTGGAATTCGGAACCAGCGTCATCTTGATCACCCACGACCTGGGCGTGGTGGCGGGCATGGCCGATCGCGTGGCGGTGATGTACGCCGGGCGCATCGTCGAGACCGGCGCAGCTGTCGACATCTTTCGCGATCCACAGCATCCCTACACGCGCGGGCTTCTGCGCAGCATCCCGCGCCTTGACCGCGACCGCGCCGACCGCGGCGCGCTGGCGTCGATCCCCGGGCTGCCGCCCGATCTGTCGGCGCTGCCGCCGGGCTGCCCGTTCTACCCGCGCTGCGACGTGGCCCAGGAGCGCTGCGCCCGCGAATTTCCGCCGGTGCTGACGCTGGGGCCGGCGCGCGACGTCTACTGCTGGGAGGCTTTGGCAAGAGATGGCCAGCGCTGAAGCCAAGCCAACCTCGTCGGCTGCGGCGCCGCCGGTCAGCGCGGCCGCCGGCGAGACGCTGCTGTCGGTGCGCGATCTGCGCGTGCACTTTCCCGTCGGTGGCGGTCTGGGGCGTGCGCCCGGCCTGGTCAAGGCCGTCGACGGCGTCAGCTTTGACGTTCGCCGCGGCGAGACCCTGGGCCTGGTCGGCGAGAGCGGCTGCGGAAAATCGACCACCGGGCGCGCCGTGTTGCAGCTGCTGCGCCCGACGAGCGGCAGCGTGGTGTTCGACGGACAGGATCTGGGCAAGCTGTGGCAGCGACGGCTGGGCACCTGGCGCTGGTCGCGTCCGCTGCACGATCTGCGGCGGCGTATGCAGATGATCTTTCAAGATCCCTACGCCAGCTTGAATCCGCGCATGACCATCGAGCAGATCATCTCAGAACCGCTGATCAACTTTGGCGTGTCCAGCGGCCAGGCCCTGCGCCGGCGCGTGCAGGAGCTGCTGGAGCGTGTGGGGATGGACCCACGCTATGTGCGCCGCTATCCGCACGAATTCTCCGGCGGCCAGCGCCAGCGCATCGGCGTGGCCCGGGCCCTGGCCCTGTCGCCCGAGATCATCATCTGCGACGAACCGATCAGCGCGCTGGACGTGTCGATCCAGGCCCAGATCCTGAATTTGTTAAAACAGCTGCAGCGCGATCTGGGTTTGACGTACGTCTTCATCGCCCACGATCTGGCCGCCGTCCGTCACATCTCTGATCGGATCGCGGTGATGTACCTGGGCCGCATCGCCGAGCTGGCGGACACGGAGACGCTGGTGCAATCGCCGGCGCACCCGTACAGCCAGGCGCTCATCTCGGCGGTGCCCATCCCCGATCCCGACGCCGAACGGCGACGGCAGCCCATCGTCCTGCACGGCGACGTGCCCAGCCCCCTGTCGCCGCCGTCGGGCTGCCGGTTCCACACCCGCTGCCCCAAGGCGTTTGACCGCTGCCCGCGAGAGGATCCCGTCGCGCATGAAGCCGCTCCCGGACAGTGGGCCACCTGCCACCTCCTCGATCCAGCGGCGCGACAGGGTTAAGGCGTCAGGGCGCGCCGTGACCGACACTGACGACGACGCGTGGACGGAGCTCGGGCTTGGCCCGAGCGAAGTCCGTCGCGGGAGGGTCCGGGAACCCTCCCAGGGTTCCCGGGGCGACGAACGACCGGCGTCGCTGGCCGCGGTCCTGACCATCACGTTCCTGGGATCGGTCAGCGGCGGCGCCTTCTGGGCCGGGATCTTCTTCGTCACCGCCAAGCGCTACGGATTCTCGCCGACCAGCAACCTGCTTCTGGCCAGCGTCATGGGTGCCATCTACTCCATCGCGGCGCTGTCCGTCGGGCGCCTGTTACGCGCGCTGCACGGCCGGGTCAGCCCGCGCGGCGCGCTGATGGTGACGCTGGGAAGCTGGGGCCTGGCGTCGCTGGCCCCGCTGCTGGCCCCGGGCAGCCGCCCCCTGCTGTGGGCGACTGCCCTGGCCGGAGCGGCCGCCTCGGCGCTGACCTGGCCCATCGTGGAAAGTTATCTCAGCGCCGGACGCCACGGCGCCCGCATGCGGGCGGCCATCGGCTGGTTCAACTGCACCTGGACGCCGGCCACCGCGGTGCCGCTGCTGGTGATGCCGCTCTTGGCGCGGGCCGACGTGCTGTGGACCATCGCCCTGTCGGCGCCGGTGAACGCACTCGCCATCGCCGTCATCGCCACGCTGCCGCGGCGGCCGGGCGCCCACGCCGCCGCATCGGCGCAGGCCGCGGTGGGCGCCGAATATCCCTGGCTGCAGCGGTCGGCGGCCTGGCTGCTGCCGCTGAGCTATGTGCTGTCGTCGACGCTGGCGCCGGTGCTGCCGCATCGATTCGCGGTCATGGGCGTGGGCGGCGCGGGTAGCGCGCCGGACAGCGTACTGGCGGCGGCCTGGATGGTGTCGCGTTTCGTGACGCTGTTGCTGATGTGGCGCACGGGATTCTGGCACGGCCGCTGGGGGACATTGCTGTCGGCGGGCGTGGCGCTGGCGGGTGGGATGGCCACGGTCCTTCTGGCGGGCAACCTGCCGCTGATGATGGCGGGGCTGGTGATCTTCGGCGCCGGGATGGGCCTGACGTATTACTCGGCGCTTTATTATTCGATGGCGGTCGGGCACGCCGCCGTCGACGCGGGCGGCACCTTCGAGGCGCTGATCGGCCTCGGTTATTTCCTGGGTCCGCTGCTGGGCCTGGCTGGCCACGCCGCCGCCGGCGCCGAGCGCGCGGCCGGCGCCACCGTCACCTTCGCCCTGGCGGTCACCGGTCTGGCGTCGATTCCGCTGCTGCGCCCGTATCTGCAAGCGCGCCGTCGCCGCCAGCGTCGGACGAGCGCCTGACGACATGACGTCGCCGCCGCGGATCCGGGCCACCTATCTGTTCTTCTATGGCGCGATCGGCATCAGCTTGCCGTTCCTCGCGCCTTACCTGCGCGGCCTGGGATTTTCGGGGCGGCAGATCGGAACCGCGCAGATGATCGGCGGGCTGGCTGGTACGCCGGCCGGGATCATCTGGGCCGTGCTGGCTGACCGCACGCAGGCGCCCATTCGCGCGCTGAGGCTGGCGACGGCGGCGGCGGCGTGCGCCGCGTTCTTGCTGCCCTGGGCGCGCACGCCGGCGGCCGTGGCGGGCGTGCTGGTGCTGCAAGGCCTGGCGTTGCCGGCGATCATGCCTCTCGTCGACGGGATGGTCATCGAAGCGACGCGGGCCATCCCGGGCGGCTATTCACGCCTGCGGCTGTTCGGCTCGCTCGGTTACGTCCTCACCGCGCTGGCCATGGGCGTGGTCTTGACGGCGCGGGGCGATCGCCCGGGCGATCCGGCGGTGCCGCTGGGCATCCTTGGCTGCGCCATCGGCTACACGGTGGCGGCGCGGGGTTTTTCCGCGGCCCCCAGCGTCTCCCTTGCGCCGCATCTGAATGACGTCTGGGGCCTGCTGAAGAACCGCACGCTCTTGTGGCTGCTGGCGGCCGGTTCGCTGCACGCGGTGTGCACCGTCCCCTATCACCAGCTGTTTGGCGTGCTGGTGCGCGAGCGCGGACTGCCCGCCACAGTGACCGGCACCGGCAGCACGGTGGGCGTCATCGCCGAGATCGCCATGCTGTATTTTTCGCCGCGCATCGAGAAACGATTCTCGTCGGGCGCCATCATGGCCGCCGCCTTTCTGGCCGGCACCATCCGCTGGTCGTTGCTGTCGGTGGCCGGGGGCCCGGCGGTCCTCATCGGCCTGCAAGCCTTCCACGGGCTGACCTTCGGCCTGTACTGGGCGGCGACCATGCGCGTCCTTGGTCGGGTGGTTCCCCCGACGCTGCGCACGACCGGCCTGGCCATCTACGGCGCCATTACCTTCTCGCTGGGCGGCGCAATCGGCAGCCAGCTGTCGGGGTTGGCCTTCGATGCCTTCGGCGCCGTGCCGCCGGTCTATCGACTGGCCGCAGTGGGCGAGCTGATCCCCTTCGCCATCGCGCTTGGTCTGCGGCGCCGTGGGCTGTGACCCGAACCGCGCGGCGCGATCATCTTGACGTCATCTTCCCTGGGCGGCCGTCCCACGCAGGGTCAGGCAGGTGCTGCTCGCGCGCGCCACCAGGCTGCCTTTTTCGTCGAAGACGTCGCACTCGACCAGGCCCACCGTGCGTCCGCCTTTGACGACGTGTCCTTCGGCGCGCAGGCGCGACCGCCAGACCGGTTTCAGGAAGTTTATTTTCAGTTCCAGCGTGGTGAAGGTGTCACCGCGCTCCAGAGTCGACGCGTAGGAAATTCCCATCGCCGCGTCGGCCAGGTCGCACAGCACGCCCCCGTGCAACGTCCCCATCGGATTGGCCAGCCGTTCGTCGGCGTCCATCTCCATGGTGGCCTTGCCGGAAGACACCGCCACCAGGCGAAAGCCCAGCAGCTGTCCGATCGGTGGGGCGGGCATCGGCTCGCCCCGCATCGCTGCCTGCATAACGTCGTACAGATCCGCCATTTCTCAACTTTATGCCATGCCAGCAATCAGTTTTGGCGTCGCAATAGACCGAAATGGACTTGATTGGTTCAGTCCCCCCTCGCAGCATCCACGGTCATGCATCGATCTATGTCTTTCCGGTTGCTGTTGTTGACGTTGGTTCCCGTGGCGGCCCTGTCGTGCTCCAGCGGGGGCGGCTCTGGCAACGGCTCGGGCGGGTCGACCGGCTCGGGCAGCGGCGGCGCCACCACCGGTTCGGGAGGCAGCAGCAGCGGCAGCGGCGGCACGGCAACCGGTTCGGGCGGCAGCAGCAGTGGCAGCGGCGGCGCTGACGCGGGCGGTTCCACCGACACGGCGGGCGGATCGGGAGGTTCGGCGGCGGGCGGCGTGGACGGCGGCAACAACGGCAGCGGCGGCACGGTGGTGACTGGCACCGGTCAGATGTTCGGAACCCACAAGTTCCAGTACCCGGCCGGCACCATTCGACCCAAAGACGCCGACGCCGCCGTGGCGGCCTTTTACGACCGCTGGAAGGTGGCTTACCTGCGCGCGGATTGCGGCGGCAATTACATCTTCACCGGCGGTGGGACGGGCGCCCTCCCGGGGACGGTCGAGGTGTCCGAAGGCCACGGTTACGGAATGGTGATCCTCCCGCTGATGGCCGGCCACGACCCCAACGCCCAGAAGGACTTCGATGCCCTTTACGCGGTCTTTCACAAGTTCGGCAGCATCAACGATCCCAACCTGATGTCCTGGAGCATCCAGCAAGGATGCAAAATTCCGAACGGAGTCGGCGATTTCGCCGACTCCGCCACCGACGGTGATCTGGACATCGCCTTCGGGTTGGTCCTGGCCGACCGACAGTGGGGCAGCGCCGGCACCATCAACTATCTGGCCGAGGCCAAGAAGGTCATGGCGGCGATCAAGGCCCACGAAGTCAACCCCACGACGAATCTGATGATGATGGGCGACTGGGCCGACATCAAAGCGCCCTACTACGCCGGCCGTTACGTAGGGACCACCGGCCCGTACAACGGGCAAGAGCCGCACATGAACTTTTACTTCGGCACCCGGCCTTCGGATTACATGATCGATCACTTTCGCGCATTCGCCAAAGCCAGCGGCGACCAGAGCTGGATGGCGGTGGTCGACGCCCACCACGGGCTGGTGAAAAAAATGCAGGACGGATTCGCCTCCGCCACCGGCCTTCTGCCCGATTTCATCGAGCACAGCGACTCGGCGTCCAAGCCGGCAGGAGCCAACTATCTGGAGAGCGAGGCCGACGGCGCCGATGGGTACAACTCGTGCCGGGTGCCGTGGCACCTGGCCACCGACTTCATCGTTTCGGGCGACACCCGCGCCAAAGCCGAGGTGGACAAGATCAACGGCTGGATCAAATCCAAGACCGGCTCCAACCCGGCGATGATCCGGGATGGCTATGGCCTGGACGGAACGACCACAGGCACCAGGAAGGTGTACGCCTTCGAAGCGCCCTTCGGCGTGGCAGCGATCGTCGACGCGTCCAACCAGGCCTGGATGGACGCCATCTGGACCGACATGGTCACCAATCACCCCGCCGCCGACCGCGGCTATTACGACGACACGCTGAAGATGCTGGCGATCCTGATCATGTCAGGCAACTGGTTCGCGCCGTAGGGCGCTCGCTTCGCGGACCCACCCCGTTCCGCAAGGTGAGCCAGAGGACGGATCAGGTGATTTGGTTCGAGACCCGGCCGACAAGCCGGGTCGCTGGCGTAGCCGAGGCGAGAACCGCACCGGAACGTACTTAATGTACTTGAGGAGCGGAAGCGCAGCCTCGGCATAGCCAGCGGCCCGGCGAGGGCGCGCGAAGCGCGGGCGGGGTGGCAGGGCGTGCAGGTCCCGAAGTTCCCGAAGGGATCGTCGGCCGTCGGTTGATCGAGCAGCGCACTCCGCCGTGCTACCCGCCGGGCGGGAACATCGCTGGGTCGGGTGGATCGGTCGCAAAACCCAAGATGTCCGCGCCGGCTTGTTTGGCGCCGTCGATGACGGCGATCAGCTTGGCGTAGTTCAGCTCGTCCTCGGCGACGATGAAGACGGTGCGATCGTTCGGGCCGTGGGCGTCCAGGCGCTGCTTCAGCTTGGGGATAAAGTCGGCGTCGGTCACCGACTCAGCGTTGATGCGCATCTGCCCGGCGCGGTTCACGTAGACCACCAGCTGATCGGGCGGCACCTCGGTC
>JAXDMH010000491.1:0-5260 GCA_034666225.1 Myxococcales bacterium | reverse complement strand
GTCGACGGTCAGCGGGTGAAAGACATCTCTGCGCGCGCGGCGGGCCAGCGGGCGCTGTTCGCCAAGCTGAGCGCGCAAGCGGAGGGTGTCGATACCCGCTCGCTGACGGTCGGCGAGCGTGGCCTGGTGCGCGCGCTGGTCAAACGGGGGCTGGTGCGCATCGACCAACGAGCGGTGGTCGCCGCGTCGTCTGCGTCGTCTCCGTCATCGTCAGGTTCACCGTCATCGTCGGCTTCGCCTTCGTCGATCCCGTCGGCGACGACCAGGCCGCTTGCGGCGAACCCGGCCCAGGCCGAGGCCATCGCCGCGCTGGGCGCCGCCCTGGGGAAGGGCTTTGCCACCTTCGTGCTGCACGGGATCACCGGCTCGGGGAAAACAGAGGTGTACTTGCAGGTCATCGCCGAGGTGCGCGCCGCCGGTCGCGGTGCGCTGGTCCTGGTCCCGGAGATCGCGCTGACGCCGCAGCTGGCGGCGCGTTTTCGGGCGCGGTTCGGCGAGGACGTGGCGGTGTTGCACAGCGGGCTGCCGGCGCGCGAGCGGCTGGCGGCCTGGCGGCGTCTGCGCGAGGGAAAGGTGGGCATCGCCCTGGGGGCGCGGTCGGCGATCTTTGCCCCGGTGCAAAACCTGGGGGTCATCGTCGTCGACGAGGAGCACGACGGTTCGTTCAAGCAGGACGATGGCGTGCGCTATAACGGCCGCGACCTGGCGGTGGTGCGGGCGCAGCGCGCGGGGGCGGTGGCCATCCTCGGCTCGGCGACGCCGTCGCTGGAATCGCACCAGAACACCCTGCAGGGACGGTTTCGCCGGCTGGCCTTGCCGGAGCGGGCCACGCCGCGGCCGCTGCCTTCGGTGGAGATCATCGACCTGCGCCGGCACCCGGTGGGCGCGGACGGCCTTCTGTCGGCGGCCCTGGCCGAGGCGGTGGCGGCCAACCTGGCGGCGCGCGAGCAGACCATCCTGTTTCTGAACCGGCGCGGTTTTTCGACGGTGGTGCTGTGCCGCGGCTGTGGCCACGTGGTGCAGTGCCCGCACTGCGCGGTGTCGCTGACGTATCACCAGAAGCGCGGTCGCCTGGTCTGTCATTACTGCGGCAACACAGAGCTGATGCCCCTGCGCTGTCCGTCGTGCGCGTCGCCGAAGCTGGAACGCCTGGGAACCGGGACGGAACGCGTGGAGACGCTGATCCGCCAGCGGTTTCCCGACGCGCGCGTGGCCCGACTGGATCGCGACACCGCCGACGCCGCCGACAGCAGCGGCGAGACAACGCGCGGGCTGGGGCCGATCCTGGAAGGAATGCAAAGCGGGGCCATCGACATCCTGGTCGGCACGCAGATGGTGACCAAGGGGCACGATTTTGCCGGTGTCACGCTGGTGGGCGTGCTGCAGCCTGATCAGGGGATGCACCTGCCCGATTTTCGGGCGGCGGAACGAACGTTTCAGCTGCTGGAGCAGGTGGCGGGGCGGGCCGGGCGCGGCGATCGACCGGGGCGTGTGATCATCCAGACGTACGCCCCCGATCACCCGGCCATCGCGGCGGTGCGCACCCACGACTACGCCACCTTTGTCGCGCAGGAGCTGGAATATCGGCGCCAGTCGGATTACCCGCCGTTCGCCCGCATGGTGGTGCTGCGTCTGGACGCCCGCGACGAAGCTGTGGTGAAGCAGGACGCGACGGCGGTGGCGGCGGCGGTGCGGGCGGCGGTGGGCGCCGCGGTGCGCGTGCTGGGCCCGGCCGAGGCGCCCATCGCTCGGGTGCGGGGGCGGGCCCGCTATCAGATCTGGCTGGCCAGCAAGGATCGGGCGGCGCTGGCCACGGCGGCGCGCGCGGCGGCGGCGGTCAAGCGCAGCGCCGACGTCCGTCTGGCCGTCGACGTCGATCCGGTCAGCGTGTTGTGACGCGGTGGCGGTGCCGAGAGAGCACCGCCGGCGTGTTAGTCTCCCGCGACGATGAAATTGCTGATCATCGCCGGCCCTTACGAAGCGGATCGTCTTCGCAAGGCGGCCGTGTCAGCCGGGTTCGAGACCGTGGCCGTCGAGCCGGGCGAGAGCCTGTCGGGCTGGATCTCGGCGTCGCGTCCCGATCTGATCGTGATGGCGCCCAAGATCGTCAACGCCGATCCGGCGGTGGCGCTGGCCAAGGTGCGCACCATCCCGCGTGGCCGCGTTCCGATTTTCCTGGTGGGTGACGCCGCGGACGAGCCACGGTTCAAGGGGCTGGCCGACGGATTTTTTGTGCGGCCGGTGTCTCCCGATGATCTGATCGCGGAGGCCCGTTCGCTGCTGGGCACGGTTCCGCCGCCGGCGGGCAGCGGTCCGGGCGTTCCGGAAGGCGCTGCCGGTGGCGGCGGCTCGGATCCAGTGGCCGCCGGCGAGGGGATTCCCCAGCGCAGCGCCGATCAGGGCAGCGACGGCACGCGCGAGCCGGCCAGCAGCGGCCGAACGCCGAAGAGCGGGCCGCATGGGTTAAAGACGCCGCCCAACCTCAAACCGCTGGTGGCGCAGGGCGAGGCGCCGGCGGGGACCCCGGCGCGCGCCGGACGGGCATCGGCGCTGTCGGGCCCGATGCTGCTCAGCCTGGAAGAGAGCATCGAGGCGGCCATCGAGGACGACATTCGCGAGGCGATCCGGCGGATGGGGACGCGCGACCGAACCGGAACCCCGGTCGGTCGTCCACGACACGCGCCCGCGGACGTGGCGGCGGCGCCGGCGGGCGCATCGTCGTCGTCATCGTCGGTCGCCGCAGGAGCGGGCCCGGCGCCAGCGCCGGACAGCCAGGAATCCAGCACCGCGCTCAGCGAGCTGCGGGACGAGAGCAGCCAGAAGACGCTGGAGGTCCCGCGCGATGTGGTGGCCCGCATGGCCAGCGCTGATTCCGAGGGGCACAACGCCGACACCGCCGCGGGCCGCTCGTCCGAAGGAGGCGGCCGCGCCGCTGGCGTGCCGGCGCCGGCCGAGACCGGCAATCTGGCGCAGCAAGATATCGCCATGCTGCTGGCGCGCATCTTCGTCGAACGCCTCACCGGCTGGCTGACGCTGCGACGGGAAGGCGTCGAGAAGGCCGTCGTCTTTGAAAGGGGGGCGCCGATCCTGGCCGGGTCGAACCTGCCGGCGGATCGCATGGGCGACATGCTGGTACGGCAAGGACGGCTGTCGCCCGAGCAGCAGACCAGGAGCGTGGAGATCCTGCGCGCCACCGGGCGGCGCCTGGGCGTCGTGCTGGTGGAGAGCGGATTCATCAAGGCGGGCGAGCTGGGGCCGCTGGTGCGCCGGCACTTCGAGGAGATCATCTATTCGCTGTTCGCCTGGGAATCAGGCGACTGGGTGCTGAGCCCCGATCGCCCCGAAAAAGAAGAGAACGTGCTGCTGAACGGGCATCCGGCGGCGCTGATCGTGGAAGGAATCCGACGCAAGTTCAGCGCGGCCCGGCTGCGGGCGCGCGTCGGGGGCGGGCAGGTGATCCTGCGCGTGACGAAAGAGGCCGGCCTGTCGTCGCTGCTGGCCGAGATGACGCTGACCGACGACGAACGGCGGCTGGTCGGTCTGTTCGACGGCGTGCGGGCGCTGGATGACGTGGCGGCGCGCGCTGGCGCCGACGAAGCAACGTTGCTGGCGGTGACCTGGGCGCTGCTGTTGCTGCGCCGCCTGGGGCCGGTGTCCGACGGGGCGTCCGCGGCGGGCGGGGCGGGGGCGTCCACCGGTGATGTCGGTGGCGCAGGCGAGGGCGCTGCCCGCGATCGCGAGATCGATCGGGCGCGCATCCTGGCCCGCTATGCGCTGGTGCGCGACGGCGACTATTTTCAGGTATTGGGCGTTTCGCGGCAGGCCAGCGCCCACGAGATCCGGCGCGCGCATCAAGCCCTGCTGCGCGAGTTTGGTCGCCAGGCGCTGGCGCCCGAGCTGGCCGTTGATCTGGCGGGCCCGCTGGAGGCGATTCGCACGGTGATCGACGAGGGGGCGCGCGTGCTGGGCGATCCGCGCCATCGCCAGCGCTATCAAAGTCATTTGCTGTCATCCGGTTCCGGTTCAAGTTCCGGCCCCGGTTCCGGTCCCGAGCAGGAGCCGGCTCGGTAGATGGTGACCGGCGCCGCCAAACCGCGGGCGGTCTTCTTCGGCTCGCCGGAGTTCGCCGTTCCCTGTCTGCAAGCCGCGGCGGAGACCACCGAGCTGGTGGCGGTGGTCAGCCAACCGGATCGCCCGGCCGGCCGCGGCAAGCAGCTGACCGAGCCGCCGGTGAAGGTGGCGGCGCGCCAGCTGGGACCGTCGGTCGCGCTGCTGCAGCCCGAAAAGATCCGGACGCCCGCGTTTGCCGAACAGCTGGCCGCTTTCAACGCCGACCTGTTCGTGGTCGTGGCCTACGGCCGGATCCTGCCGCAGGGGCTGCTGGATCTGCCGCGCCATGGTCCCTGGAACGTGCACGCCTCGTTGTTGCCGCGCCTGCGCGGAGCGGCGCCCATTCAGTGGGCGATCATCCGCGGCGAACGGCGCACCGGGGTCAGCATCATGCGCATGGAGGCGGGCCTGGACACGGGGCCGGTCGCCGCCACCGCCGACACGCCGATCGCCGACGACGATACGACCGGGACGTTGTCGCCGCGCCTGGCGGCGCTGGGCGCGGATCTTCTGCGCCGGGTGCTGCCAGCGATCGCCCGCGGCGCCATCGCACTGCAGCCGCAAGACGACACGGCGGCCACGCTGGCGCCGCTGCTGCACAAGGAAGACGGTCACCTGGATTTCACGGGCCCGGCGGTCGAGGTGTCGGCGCGGGCGCGCGGCGTTGATCCCTGGCCGGGCGCGTTCGCGCTGCTGGACGGACAGCCGCTGAAGCTGTTTCGTCCGCGCGCGCTGCCGCAACCTTTCGTCGCTGGCTCGCCCGGGCTTGTGGTGACCGGCGCCGATGCCGGCACCGACGGTCTGGTGGTGGCGTGCGGCGACGGCGCGGTGGCCTTTGCCGAATTGCAGATGCCGGGACGCAAGCGTCTTCCTGCGGCCGCCGTGCTGGCCGGCCACGCCTTGCCGGCCGGTACCGTGTTGCGCTGACTGACCCGATGGCGATGAAGCAGCAGGGTCCTTCCGGTCGAGATGTGGCGCGCGCGGTTCTGGCCCGCGTAGCCGAAGAGGCCGCTTACGCCAACCGGGCGCTGTCGGCGGCGCTGGATCGCACGCGCGGCCTTTCGCCCGAGGATCGCGGTCTGGCCACCGAGCTGGTCTACGGCGTTCTGCGCAGGCAAGCCCGCCTGGATCGCGCGCTGGAGGCGGTGTC
>JAXDMH010000490.1:0-6527 GCA_034666225.1 Myxococcales bacterium | reverse complement strand
CCGCCACCTCGGCTTGGATCGGCACGTACGTCTTGACCAGCGTGTCCAGCTCGGTCCGCACGCGATCGAAGGCGCACGATTTCAGGTCGATCATCGCGTGCAGCAGCAGCACGTCGGGCGCCAGCGGCGATCTGGGGAACAGCCGATCGAACTGGTCTATGAAGGCGCCGGCCGCTTCGTACTCGCCCTTCTGAAACATCGACCACGACGCTTCGAACAGGGCGTCGGGCAGGCGATCGGAATCTTCCGGGACGCGGAAATAGAAGTAGTAGGCGTCGTCGTACTTCTGCTGTTCGTGGGCGATGCGCCCCAGGGCCAGATAGGCCAGGTCCTTGATGGCGTAGTAACGCCCGTCGATGAAGAAGGTGAAGTGATCCTTGTCGGCCTGCTCGACGATCTCGCACAGATTTCGCCGCGCCGACGCGTAGTGCCCGGCGCGAGCGGCGATCAACCCGCGAAAATAAAGCGCCGACGCCGTGAAGCGCGACTGCCGGTCGATCGAACCGAAGGCGCCGTCGGCTCCCTTCAGCTCGCCGCTTTCATAGCTGACCTTGCCGCGCAGGTAGGCGTGTTCGTTCTGGCTGTCGTGGGGCAATTCCCCCGCCGCCGGGAGCGCCTCCAGCAACGCCAGCACGCCGGTCTGGTCGCGCGATTCAAGGGCGATGTCCAGCATCGCCCGATAGGCCGGCACGAAGTACGGCTGCTTGGGTCCGCGCCGCAGGATGCGCAGCAGGTATCCACGCGCCGATCCGTAGGCGCCAGAGCGCACCAGGGCGCGCGCCAGCGTGAATTCGGCGTTCTGATATTCGGGGGCGTACGACAGGCTCTGCCAGGCGGGCGATTCGATGATGCGATAAAGGCGGGTGGTCGCTACCTGCGGATTGCCGGTGACCAGGTCGGTCTCGGCGGCGATCAGCGCCTGCTTGATCTTCTCCACCGACGGCGCGGCGTCCGGTCCTTGCGCTCCTTGCCCTTGCCCTTGTGCCAGGATGCCGCTCTTCTCCAGGTCGGCCAGGTACTGGCCCACCGGATCGGCGGGGACGGCCTGCAGCAGCAGGAAAAGGAGGGGTCCGGTCATTTCGTGGTTTCGATCTCGACTTCAAGGTTGGGTTCGTACTCGGGCGGGTCACCGTCCTCGTCGGCGGTGATCTCCACGCGCGTCTTGACGTGATCGGCGACGACGATGGCGAAGGTGTGTTCCGATACGTAGCCCAGCTTCTCGGCGTCCTTGGTCTTCTTGCCGGGGTGAACCTCCAGGCGGACGGTCAGCGCGTGCGGTCCGGGCTTTACCCCGCGCTCGGCGACACTGATGAAATCGCCGGTGACCGGCTTGTCGCCAGAGTCCCAGACCTCGCCGCCGTCCAGGCGCACCTGGGCATGGCGAATCAACTGATCGGCGCCCCCTTTCCAGCGCAGCGTCGCCGACAGCCGCGACGAGTAGGTGGCCTCGGCGACGATCTGGGCGCGGGCCCGGGCGCGGAACAGCTCTTCTCTCAAGCGATCGTAATCGGCGCGCAGCTTGTCCAGATCGGCCGCCGACGGACCGCTCGGCCCCTGGGCCGGTGCCTTGGGCTCGGGCGGTTGCGGGATGTCGTTCACCACGGGACGGGTTTTCTCGGGCGCCGGCGTCCCTGCGGGCGCGGCGGCATCAGCGTCTGTGCTGGGGGGCAGGGCTTCGTCGCGGCTGGGCGCCGTCGCTGGCGCTGCCGTCGGCGCCGAGGATTTCTTCTTGTTTGGTTGGGCCAGCGCCGGCGTCGCCAGCAACAGTCCGGCAAGCCCGGCCATCCAGACCATCGAGCAGACCATCGCGGTTGATCGGCGCATCAGCATCATCACCTTCACTCTCCTAGCGGCAGAAACAGGCTGACGCCCAACATGGTGGTCAGGTCGTTGACCAGAACTTTGCGCGCCAGTAACTGCTGGCGATAGACGTGGTCGCGTAGATCCAGGCGGATGGCCACCGCCTTGCCGACGAAGAACTTCAGCCCAAACCCGGCATTGCCGGCGATGTCGCTGGCCAGAACTGAATCGACCACGCCCCCGCCGGCGACCAGGAAGGGATCAAAGTGAATGATCGATCCGCCCACGCGCATCTTGCCGTGGGCGGGCGCCCAGACCAGATCGGCGTCGAACAGCAGGGCGCGCCGGCTCTTGTTCTGCAGCAGCACGAACGCGCGCTCCAGCTCTGAGCCCGCCGACGAGGCCAGCCGCGTGTAGGCGCCCGAGGCTTCCAGGGCCAGGTCCTCGGTCATGTGGTAGGCGTAGGCGCCGCCCAGCACATAAGTGCCGTCCAGCAGATCGGACACATAGTACCCGCCGCGCACCACCAGTTCGTGACGGTTGGTCTGCTGAAACAGCCGGTCGCGCGTTCCCCTCATGCGCCGCTTGGCGAAGAGATCCGCCTTGATGGTCTCGTCGATGCAGGCGTCGCCGGTTTCAGCGGGCGGCGCCGCCGCCGCTGGTGGCGACGCTGACGCCGGCGGATCTGCAGCCGTCGCGGGCGCCGCCAGGCCCAGCCACAGCACAGCGGCTGCCATCCCCACCGCCTTCATCATCATCGTCATCCTGGCAACCACAGGCTCACGCCTGCCAGGACAGTGAGGTTGTTGGTGATGCGCCCGCGCCCCAGCACCTCCTGCGGCAACAGGAAGTCACGCACGTCGATGCGCATGGTGACGAAACGCGAGAGGTACAGCTTGATGCCGCCGCCCACCTCCCAGGTCAGCCCTTGCACACTGTCGTGTAAGGTTTTCCCCGCGCCGGCCACGATGAAGATGTCGCTGTGGACGATGTTCTCGTCGGAAAAACGCAGCTTGGCGTGGATGGGCGACCACAGCATCGACACGATTCCCTGCCAGGCCACACCCGGTGGAAAATGTTGCTCGCGATCAAAGGCGCTGAACGGTTCTTCCAGCCGAAACTTCACCGGCGAGCGGGTGACAAGCAGCTCCAGCCCGAAATCCTCCGACGGGAAGAAAGCCAACGCCCCGCCGTAGCTGTAGGTCGACGAGAGCGTGTCGGACGCATAGAACCCGCCCATCCCCGACAGTTCGAAGCGGTGGCGTTTGAGAAAGTCGCGCCGCTGGACCCCCTTGCGGCGGCCGGCCCCGGCGGCGTCGCCTTCCAGGCAGGTGAGGGCATGTAAGGCGGAATCAGGGGCTTCGTCGCTGTCCTCGCCGGCGGCCTGGTCGGTGCCGTCGACCTCCTCGTCGTCGGATTGCCCTTGCGATTGCCCGTCCGCCGTCGGGGTGTCGCTGCCGGGAAAGGGATTGGTCGGTGCCGGCAGGGGGGCCGCCGCCGCCGAGGGCCCCAGTCCCTCGGCGAGCATCAGTACTACGAGAGTCGCACCCCGGGCACAAAACACCGTGCCTAGCGTAGGCCCATACAAAGCGCGTTGGCAAGGGTGGGAGCAGGTGTTTTTTTGTGATTTTCTCGACGAGAAGATGCGATCTTCGCAGACGAAGGACACCCTGTTTGATTCGCCGAGGTAACGCAACCGGATCGGTGGCTGTGGCGCAACCGTCCAGGTGGACTGTGGCGCAACCGCTGCTGCTGACCGCACTGGCGGGCGTATTCATCGCCTGCACCGAATCTCAAGTCAGTCCCAAAGCCGACGCCTCGGCGACTGACGGCGGCGAAGCAGGGGTCATTCATTGCCAGCAGGGGATGGCCTGCGACGACAACACGGTTCGCAGCTGCGATCACGGCGTCGTGGGCCGCGTCCTCAAGACCTGCGAAGACGGCCAGACCTGCAGCGCCGGTCAATGTACCTCGCTGGCCTGCGCCGCCGCCGAACGGATGCAGACCCTGGCCGGTTGCCTGATCTACGGCGCCCTGGCCGACAACACCGATCGCGACGACGCCCTTCCGTCGACGATCATCGTCGTCAATCCGGCCGGTGAGGACACCAACGCCGACTTGCAGGTGCTCGACGACGTGCGGTTCTGGCGAACGATCCAGACCGTCCACGTTCCCGCCTTCGGCGCCGAACACTTTGCCTTGCCCAATCGCCACCTGGAAGGCGTGGGCGTGGGCAGGAGCTTTGGCTTTCGCGTGCAAAGCGACCGACCGCTGACGGCGACGCTGATCGAAAGCGACGACAGCACGGAGATGGCCGAGAGCACGGGCGGGACGATGCTGTTGCCCAATCACGCCCTGGGCAACGATTACATGGTGATGACCTATCCCCAGCGAACGGCGCCGCCGCTGGCGGCCGCGCCCGGCAGCCACGACGGCGCCGGCCAGGTCGTGCTGGTCGCCACCGCCAACGAGACCACCGTCACCGTGCGTCTGTCGTCGACCGCTTCGATGGTCGCCGGCGCCGAGGTGCCCAGCGTCGGTCCCGGCGAATCATTCCAGATCGCGCTGAATGACGGCGACATCCTGCAACTGCGCAGCCGCGACGAGGGCACCGACCTCAGCGGCACCGTCGTCTCGTCCGACAACCCGCTGGCGGTCTTCTCGGGGAACATCTTCACCGCGTACGGACGATCGGCCCCCGGGATCAATTCGCCCGACCTGGCCGTGGAAGAGATGCTGCCGCTGCGCAGCTGGAGCCAGACCTATGTGGCGGCGCGCCTGGGCCCGCAGAAAGACACCTGCGACTCCCTGTTTGGCGGCGGTTCGGCGCTGTGGCGCATTCTGGCCGCGCGCGACGACACCCACGTGACCTTCGAGGCGTCGCCGGGATCCGGGGGCAGCCTGCCCGGGGGCGAGCTGATCCTGGCCGAGGGCGAGGTGCGCGAGATCCTGGTGGCCAGCGCCGGAAGCTTTCTCATCAAAGGCGACAAGCCAATCCTGGCCACACAGGGAATGGACTGTGAAGGGACTCTGTCTTCGGGCGTGCCCACCGATTCACTGTGGAGCGAATTCCGCTTCGCCTTGCCCGCCCACTTTGACCACGAATTGATGGTGGTCCGCAAAGACACCGGCCCCGTCATCCTGGACGGCACCCCCATCGACGACGCCCTCTTTCAACCGGTGGGCGGCGCCTTTCAAGCCGCGCGCATCGCCATTCCCCCCTGCGTGGGCCCCCCGCGAAATTGCCTGCACCTGCTGGAAGGCACCTTCGGCCTGACCCTGCGAGGCATGGACGTCCTCTGCGCCTACGCCCTGACGCCCTTCACCTGGCCCCGCTGCGGAGCGTTCACGGCGCCGGACTGTATTCCTTAGTCCCGGTTCTCATCATTGGTCACCAATCGCGACGCCAGCATCATGCTAGGGAAAATAGTCGAACGCCGACGGGTCCGATCCGAAAAATAGGGCGGACCGCAGCGCGAGGTCGCGCGGGTGAGCGCTCAACGTCAATCCAGCGCTGGACGCGGCCTCGCGCGAGGACCGCATGGCGCGGCGGTCGCCGTCAATATTCTCGAGGTGTTTGACCCGCGCCACGCCCAGGCGAAGACACACCGAGGTGTTTCCGGCCAATCCCGCGAACCACATGATCCCCGCTTGTCGCGGAGCCGAAGTCCCGTTTCGCCGAGCGTTTTCGCCCGCGCCAATGCGGTCCTCGCGCAAGGCCGCGCCCGGCGCTGACCAAATGCGAAACTCGGCTCGCGCGACCTCGCGCTGCGGTCCGCTCATTCCAGATCAGTCCTGCAGCGACCTCCTTAGACGACGACATTGTCTCGAGCATTGCCGTCCCCCATCACCGGCGCGATCCCGCATCCTGGAAAAATCGCCGCTAGGGGAGCTTCACACGGCGCTTCGTCGCCCTCGT
Organism: Myxococcales bacterium; assembly: GCA_034666225.1. Taxonomy (GTDB): domain Bacteria; phylum Myxococcota_A; class Polyangia; order Fen-1088; family Fen-1088; genus DATKEU01. The sequence goes on along the minus strand of JAXDMH010000490.1, from coordinate 808 downwards.
CGTAGCGCCGCCTCCACCAGCCAGGGCGCGTGCCGGTACAGCCACACCAGCAGCTTGCCGTGGCCGGTGATGATCGCTTCGCGTTTTCTAGCGGCGATGGCGTTGGCGATCTGGCGGGCGGCCTTGTCGGTGGGCATGCGCAGCCAGGCAGGCGCCGCCGAGGCGTCGCGCTCGCGCAGCTGGCCCTTGTTGTCGACGCGGCCGATGTCGCTGACCACGAAGCCGGGGCTGATCAGCGTGACGGAGATGCCCTCTCGTGCCAGCTCGTCGTGAATGCTCTGGGCAAAGCTGCGCAGCGCGAACTTGCTGGACGAATAAGGCGACATGCGCGCCACCGGGACGTGGCCGCTGACGCTGCTGATGAAGGCCAGCCGCCCGCCAGTCTTGCGCAGCTCGGGCAGGGCGGCGTACATCGTGCGGATGGCGCCGAAGAAATTCGTCTCCATCTGGCGCCGGTAGTCGTCGATGGTCAGGCGGCCCACGTCGCCCACCACTGCGAAACCGGCGTTGGCGATGGCGCCGTCCAGTGCGCCGAACGCGGCGACACCGGCGGCGACGGCGGCTTCCAGCTGTCCGTCTTTGGTGACGTCGGCCTCCACGGCAACCACCGCGGTCTGCGGCGTCAGGTCGGCGGCCAGCGATTGCAGGCGATCCACCCGCCGCGCCGCCAGGACCAGTTTTGCCCCACGCCCGCCCAGCTCGCGCGCCAGCGCGGCGCCGATCCCCGACGACGCGCCGGTGATCAGGAAGGCCTTGCCCGCCAGCGACCGCGGCCCGCTGTCCGTGGTCAGCTCAACCTCCGGGCGTG
>JAXDMH010000489.1:0-3011 GCA_034666225.1 Myxococcales bacterium | reverse complement strand
GGTCGGCACCATCGTGGGCAGCGAGGTCACGCGGCGGTACGGCCCCGAGGGATTGCCCGACGACACCATCTCGCTGCATTTTCAGGGCTCGGCGGGGCAAAGCTTTGGCGCCTTCGTTCCCAAAGGGATCACGCTGACGCTGGAGGGTGACTCGAACGATTACGTCGGCAAGGGACTGTCGGGCGGCAAGATCATCGTCTTTCCGCACAAATCGTCGACGTTCGTGGCGGAGGACAACGTCATCATCGGCAACGTGGCGTTCTATGGCGCCACGGGAGGCGAGGCGTACGTGCGCGGCGCCGCCGGTGAAAGATTTTGCGTGCGCAACAGCGGCGTCAACGCCGTCGTCGAGGCAGTGGGCGATCACGGCTGCGAGTACATGACGGGCGGCCGCGTGGTGGTGCTGGGACCGACCGGCCGCAACTTTGCCGCCGGCATGTCGGGCGGCGTGGCCTACGTCCTGGACGAAGCGGGCCGCTTCGCCGCCAACTGCAACAAGGAGATGGTGGGGCTGTCCAAGCTGGAGGACGCGCAGGAGATCAACCTTCTGCACGGCATGATCTTCCGGCACGCCCAGCTGACCGGCAGCAAGCGCGCCGAGGAGATCGTCGCCGCCTGGAGCCACTGGATCCCGTACTTCCTGCGCATCATGCCGCACGATTACAAGCGCGTCCTGGAAGCGCAGAAGCGCATGCGCGACACCGGCCTGACGCAGGAACAGGCCGAGATGGCCGCCTTCGAACTGAACTCACACGATCTGGCCCGCCTCGGCGGCAAGTAGACAGGCGACATGGGAAAGCTCACCGGGTTCATGGAGTATGGGCGTGTCCTGCCGCGGTCGCGGGACGCCCTTGGTCGCGTCGCCGACTGGCAGGAGTTTCACGAGCACCTGCCAGAGAAGACGCTGCAAGAGCAAGGCGCCCGTTGCATGGATTGCGGCGTTCCGTTCTGTCACACCGGCCAGATGTTGCCGGGCGGCGCCTCCGGCTGCCCCATCAACAACCTGATTCCAGAGTGGAACGATCTGGTCTATCGCGGACAGTGGCGCGAGGCCCTGGCCCGGCTGCACAAGACCAACAACTTTCCCGAGTTCACCGGGCGCGTCTGCCCGGCGCCGTGCGAGGGCTCATGCGTGCTGGGCATCAGCGACCCGGCCGTCACCATCAAGAGCATCGAGAGCGCCATCATCGACAAGGCCTTCGAAGAGGGCTGGGTGGTGCCCGAGCCGCCCGCCACGCGCACCGGCAAGAAGGTGGCCGTCGTCGGGTCGGGCCCGGCCGGCCTGGCCTGCGCCGCGCAGCTGAACCGGGCCGGTCACATGGTCACGGTATTCGAGCGCGACGATCGCATCGGGGGCCTGCTGATGTACGGCATCCCGCCCATGAAGCTGGAAAAGTCCGTCGTCGATCGCCGGGTCAAGCTGCTGTCGGAGGAGGGAATCACCTTCGTCACCAGCACGAACGTCGGCAAGAACTATCCGACCGAAAAGCTGCGCAAGCAGTTCGACGCCGTCGTGCTGTGCGGCGGGGCCACGCGCGCCCGCGATCTGCCGGTGGAGGGGCGCAACCTGGGCGGCATTCATTACGCGATGGAATTCCTGCTGAAGAGCTGCAAGAGCCTGCTGGACAGCAATTTTCAGGACGGGCGTTACATCTCGGCCAAAGACAAACACGTGGTGGTGATCGGCGGCGGCGACACCGGCACCGACTGCGTGGGAACATCGATGCGCCACGGCTGCCGCAGCCTGGTCCAGTTCGAAATTCTGCCGCGCCCACCCGACGAACGCGCGAGCGACAACCCCTGGCCACAGTGGCCGCGCATCTACCGCATGGACTACGGCCAGGAAGAGGCCGCCGCCCGCTTCGGCGCCGACCCGCGCACCTACCGCACAGTGACCAAGCGTTTCGTTGGCGACAAGAGCGGCAACGTCAAAGAGCTGCACACCGTCGAGATCGAATGGATCAAGGGCAGCGACGGCCGCATGAGCATGAAAGACATCGCCGGCACCGAGAAAGTGTGGCCCGCCGATCTGGTCCTGCTGGCGATGGGCTTCCTGGGCCCCGAGAAAGAAGGCCTGCTGGCCGAGCTGGGCGTCAAGCTGGACGAACGCACCAACGTGGTGGTCGGCCCCGACAAACAGACGACAGTGGATGGCGTCTTCGCCGCCGGCGACATGGCCCGCGGACAGTCACTGATCGTGTGGGCCATTCAGGAGGGGCGAGCCGCTGCGCGCGGCGTCGACCAGTACCTGATGGGCGAGACGCTGTTGCCGTAGGGGCGGGGGGCGCGGGGGCGGGTTTTATTCGGATCCTGCGGCGCTGCTCTTCGAACGATATTAGAACTCGCTGGTTTCACGTCGCCCGGTGACTGAATACCGATAAGAGGCGTAACTTCGCTGGCTGCGTGCAGTTTCGGGCGAGTTACAAGTCGAGCGGCCGGAGACTGGAAGGACAGTTGGAAGCAGGTGCCGTGGTAGGCTCTGCGGGTTAAATCAAAGTTGGACGGACGAGCGTGACGTCGGTGCTGTTGAGGAACTCGAGCTTCTGGTGGCTCAGCGTCGAGTACGATCCCGCGCTCGGCCGCGGTCGGTTGTGTCGTGATTCTGGAGGCATCAGCGGCTTCGCGCTCTGGAAGCGGTTCAGGTGGCATGCCCTCTGGAACAACGACGGTCGTCTATGCTTTCAGGTCGGCCGGCGACAGTGGTTCGTCGATGAAGGCTGGTCCGCACGGATCGAGGACCATGGGCTCAGCCGCGAGTTTAAGCTCGTTCGAGGCACGGACCGCGCATTTCGTATACGGTACTCGCGCCTGCTCGTCGGGATCAAGGCAATGCTCGACGATGACGATGGCGAGCTGGCCGACTTCTTTTTGTGGGTGTCTCGGACGTGGTCTAGTCAGGATCGCCAAGAGAACCTCCTCAAAAGAGCGTGGATCGCCGTCCAACCGGCCGTTGCAGACGGACGTGGTCCTCGCTTACGCTCGGATCCACGCCGCTGAACGGCACAGACGTT
>JAXDMH010000488.1:0-2527 GCA_034666225.1 Myxococcales bacterium | reverse complement strand
AGCGGAAGTGGCGGCGAAGAAGTAACCCGGCGCGAGCGGCTGACGATCAGACTCGATTGACGGCGCAGCTCCTCGGCGGCGCTGGTGCGTCCGCTGGCCTCCTCGAAGTCGGCGTAGGCGACCAGGGTCCGTCCCAGTTCCAGCTCGGCGCCGGCGTTGGACAGCACCTCGACGGCGCGATCGAACATCTCGCGGGCGCCACCCAGGTCGGATTCGCCGGGAGCGCCCAGGCGAACCGCCGACGCCGCCACCCGCAGCGCCGCCCCGGCCAGCGGCAGCGCCCCGATGCGCTGGGCCAGGTCGAATGCGGCGCGTGCCTCGTTGCTGGCGCGGATGGCATTGCCCAGTGCCAGCTCGGATTCGGCCACGCCCCGCGCCGCCTCGGACAGCAGCAGCTTGGCCCCAAACTGCTGGGCGATCTCCTTGGCCAGCAGAAACTCCCGCAGGGCCTGGCGCGGCTGACCAGCGTCCAGGTGGCAATCACCGATGGCCATGTTCAGGCTGCATTCATAGAGGCGCTCGCCGATCTCGCGGGCCAGCACCCGCCCCTCCTCCAGCAAGGCCAGTGCCTCGTCGGCATGGCCAAGGTCGCGTTCCAGGCTGCCCACGTCCAGCAGCGACGCCACCACGCCCTGTCGATCGCCGATCTGGCGACGCAGGGCCAGGGCCTCGCGCAGATGGGCGGCGGCCGCCACCAGCTCGCCGCTCTCGTGCTCGACCTCGCCCATGCGCGACAAGGCCAGCGAGCGACCGCGCCGGTCGCCCAGGCGCTCGCGCACGGCCAGGGCGGCGCGGTGACATTCGAGGGACAGCTCCGGCGAGCCGTTCAGGAAGTGAATGCGTCCGACGTCGTCCAGCGCCGAGGCGATGCCGGGCAGGTCGCCGGCGGTCTGGAACAGCTCACGCGCCAGCTCCAGGTGGACCAGGGCCTGGCGGTGCTGGCCCAGCGTGCCGTGCAGGCGCCCGATGCGATCGTGGGCCACGCCGCCCTTTGCCGGCAGGTCCAGGCGCCAGGCCAGGCGCAGCATGTCCTGAAAATGCACCAGCGCCTCGCGCGTGCGCCCCAGGCGCGCTGCCACGTCGCCGATGGCGTGCAGGGCGTCCATCTTGAGGATGGCGTCGTCCATGTCCAGCAATCGAATCGCCGACAGGTACAGCAGCCGCGCCCGATCCAGCTGGCCGGCGTGCCGCGCCCGCGCCGCCGCGGTGGCGAAACAGTACGCCGACCGGCGCGCGTCGCCAGCCTGGCCGTAAAGGTGCCCCAGCGTCTCCAGGCGCTCTTCGCGGGCGTCGCCGGCGCGGCTTTCCAGCCATTGCGCGGCAAAGCTGCGTCGATGCCGCATCACCTCGGGATCGACGTCGGCCTCGATCAGATTGTGCTCGCTGTTGTGGCGAAAGCCCCATTCGGTGTCGCTGGGGATCGACGACGACGGCAGGCGCACCAGGTAATCGCGCCCCGCCAGATTTTCCAAGATCTGCCGGATCTCGACGAGGGCCGCGTCGGGCCCGAACACTGCCGCCGGATCGGCCGGCTCGGCGCGCAGCCGCCCCACCGCGACCACGCCGCCGGTCCAGAAGACCGGGCCGAAGGCGGCGCCTCGCGCCAGCACATCGTGCTCGGCCGGTGTCAGCTGGCTGATGCGGACGTGGGCCGCCTCCTCGGGCGTGAGCGCCATCGATTCATGCGTGGCGCGATCAAAGTCGAACCACCAGCCCTCGCCCGTGGTGGCGGCCAGGATGCCGTGCTGGTGATAGACGGTCAGCAACTGCTCGAGCATGAAGGGATTGCCGCCTGATTCGTCGGCGGCGCGTTCCAGCAGCGCCGACGGAATCTGGTCGGCGGCCAGGATCGAACGGGTCATCAGCTCGATGTCGTTGCGGCCGAGCGGTCCCAGATCCAGGCGAACGTGGCTGCCCTGCTGACCCCATCCGGACCGGCGCACCAGCAGATCGGCTCGGGCGGTGGCGATGATGACGATGGGCGCTTCCCCCAGCTCGGCCGCCAGCGTGCCGAAAAGTTCAAGTGATGGTTCATCTGCGCGCTGCAGGTCCTCGCACACCAAGACCAGCGGCTGCTGGGCGCCGTCCTGCTCCAGAAAGCGGCACAGCACCGCCCGCGCCAGATCCGCGCCCTGCTCCGGCTTGCCGGCCAGCGCCCGCGACAGCGGACTTTCGGGCATCTCGAAGCCGAGGAACCCGCCCAGCAGCGCGGCCACCTCGGCGACCCGTCGATCGCCGAAGACCCGCTGCAACTCGGCGCGAAACTGGGCCACGGCGTCCTCGGCGCTGAGCGCGGCCGTCAACCCAAACCGATCCCGCAACAGCGCCGCCACCATTCCGTACGCGGGGCGGTCCGGCCGGTTGTCGTCGGGCGCCGCGCACCGCACCACCCGGACGCCGGCCGCCACCTTGCGCGCCAGCCAGGCGCGCACCAGGGCGCTCTTCCCGATGCCGAGCGGCCCCAGCACGGTCACCGTCTGCGGCGCTTTGAACTTCGCCGCCCGGGCCAGCGCCGCGTCCAGCAGCT
>JAXDMH010000487.1:0-9473 GCA_034666225.1 Myxococcales bacterium | reverse complement strand
CGGTGGTGCCGACCAGAACGCCGCCCGCGGCCCAGTACCCGATGCGCTGCGGGTGGTGTTGATCGTCCGCCAGAAAGTACAGCGAGCCACCGACCAGCGCACCGGCCAAGGCGCCCATCAGCGCGCTGACCGCGATGGTCCCCATGTAGCTGCGATTCGAGTGTTGCTCGACGTAAGTCGACTTTGATTGATGCTCCGCTGGTGTCTCGACCACGGCCGGGGCCGGGGCCGGGGCCGCCTGAACGGGCACCGCCACCGCTGCGGGCGCAGCGGGCGCGGGAGCCGGCGCCGGTGTCTGGTTGGGATTCGTCACGACAACGTCAGCCAGCTGCAGCGGCGCGACCAGATGAACGCCCTTCTTTGCGGGCGCGTTCAGACCGTCCGTCTTCGCCATCGCGGCCGCCGGAACCACCAATGCCGCCATTACCACGTACATCGAACAAGCTCGTTTCAAGGTCATTTTGGGCCTCCCTTTGCGGGTCGAGAAGTGCAGCCGGTGTGCCACACGGAAAATCAAGGCTCCGCGCGGTTCGAATGAGTGGGCCGCGTAACAGCCGCTGGGTGGGTCGTCACTGCCAGGTGACCGACGGCGAGATCCGTCGTCGCCGGCGTCGTCCTCGATCATGGATTCGGAGGGATCAGCGACGGCGCGCGCGGCGTCTCGCGCGCCCGATCCAGCGCGCGGTACAGCTCGGCCACGCCCCACGCCTGGGCCACGCAGCCGCGCGGCTGGAACGGCTCTTCAGCGTCGAAGACTTCCGCGACCTGGCCGATGCAGCTGCGCGCCAGGTGATCGGTCAGGCCGCGCAATTGCGCCCGGGCCCGCGCCCGCGCCGACGGATCGACGCGCAGGAGGGCGTCCACGTAGGGTCCGATCAACCAGGACCAGACCGTACCCTGGTGATAGGCAGCGTCGCGCGTGCGCAGATTGCCGTGGTAGTTGGGGTAATAACCTGGACTGCCGGGGGCCAGCGAACGCAGCCCGAACGGCGTCAACAGTTTCTGCTCGACCACCGTCAGCACGGGACGCCACCGTTCCCGGTTCAAGATCGGGTGGGGCAGCGACAGGGCGAAGATCTGATTGGGGCGCAAGGCCGGATCGAGTTTGGCGTCTGGCCCGTCGATCACGTCGTAAAGGTATCCGCCGTCGTTGAACCAGAACCGTTCGTTGAACGAAGCATCGACCTGCTTGGCCCGGGCCGTCAGCTCGTCGGCGTCGGCGGGACGTTCCAGGTCCTTCATCCAGCCCGCCATCAGCGACACGGCGTTGTACCAGAGCGCGTTGATCTCGACGGCCTTTCCCCGCCGGGGCGTCACCACCCAATCACCGCACTTGGCGTCCATCCAGGTCAGCGCGTAACCCTCCTCGCCTTGCGACAGAAGGCCGTCGTGCGGATCGACCCGGATGCCGAAACGCGTGCCGGTCACGTGCTGGCGAATGATGTTCTCCAGAAGCGGCATCAGCTCGCGTAGAAAACCGAAGTCGCCCGAGTAGGCCAGATAGCGGTCCAGGGCATGGAAGAACCACAGCGTGGCGTCGGCGGTGTGATAAAGGCCGTCGGAGGATCCTTCTGGAAAAAGATTCGGGATGAGCCCGTTGCGGACGTAACCGGCGAAGGTGCGCAGAATCCAGCGCGCCTCGCGGTGCCGTTCGGTCAGCAAGCACAGGCCCTCCAGCGAGATCATGGTGTCGCGGCCCCAGTCGGTGAACCAGTGATAGCCGGCGATGATGCTGCGCAGGCTGTCGCCGCGGGCCCGGGCCCGAACGGCGTCGGCGTTGCGGCCTACCGGCGAGACGATGAACGCATCGGCCGACAGCAGCAGCTGCGCCGCGGTGGCGTCTCCAGCATCGTCGGAAGGCCGGGCCGTCGACCGACCGAGCATGGCCTGGCGCCGGCTGATCTCGCATTCGTACAGCTCTTCCGGATCCAGCGACAGCAACGTCTCCCAGTCCTCGACGGAGGCGACAAAGATGGCGCTCTTTCCTTTTTCCAGCGTCAGGTCGAATCGCCCGCGTGACCACAGCGCTCCCCGCCAGTCATAACCGCGCGCCTCCTCGATGGCGTATTCGATCGGGCTGCGCGCCGACGGTTCGAAGGCGAACTCGGTGTGCTCACCCTTGACGAACATGCGCAGCGCTGGATAGGGCGAGCCCGCCGACAGTTCAAAGCGGTCCTCGGTCAGCGAGACGGTGTAGGACGGCAGCTCGGCCGAGACCGACGCCTCGTGCGGACGAATCTGGATGGCGGGGCGCAGGCCCAGGTTGACGCTGGCGGGACCGCCCAGCAGCCGGTAGATGACGCCCACGGTGTTCTGGCGCGCCGGCAAAAAGACGCGTTTCTCGATGCGCACGTCGGCGACGTCATAGGTCCAGACCGGCAGCCCCAGCTCCAGTCGAAACTCGGCCAGGGCGGTGGTGCCGACGCCACCCAGCGGGATCTTTTCGGCGCCAGGCAGCAGCAGCCATTCACCCAGCTGGTTCAGCATCATGGTGCGGCCAAGCGGGTTGCGCAGCGACGCCACCAGCAAGCCGTGAAAGCGGCGCGTGATGACCCCGCCCACCGTTCCCGACGCGTAACCGCCGATCCCGTTGGTCAGCAGCCATTCGCGTTGCACCAGCATCTCGGCGGCGGTCGAACCGCGCGTATATCCCACCAGTGTCGGGTTCACGTCGTCTCCTCGATGAGGGCCACGGGTAAGATCGCGCAAACTTCCGCCATGGCAAAGGATGCGGCGTCGTCGCGCCGCTCTGGGTTCAACCAGCGATCGGTCAGCGTCTCGCGATAGCGCGCGCCGGGTGGCATGTCAGCCAGGGCCACGCGCGTGTCGTACCAGGCGGTGCCCACCGGCCGCTCCTGGTTCTCCACCAGGCGCGAGAACAGCCGTCCGGTCACCGCCAGCACGCGGCGCCCGCCCTGCCCGCGCGCAAACGCGATGACATGCCGGTCGCGCCGTCCGGAGGCCAGGCACGGCTGATATGTCGAGCCGGCGAAAGTTTCAGCGTGCGCTTTTCGCACCTGCAGCGCCCGCTGCAGCACGAACAGCTTGATGGCGCCGCTGTCGGGCCTGGCCAGCAGCGCGCTGGCCGTCCCGGCGGGATCGCTGGCCGCCTGCTCTTCCACCTCGGCCAGCAAACTTTGCCGCCGCTGAAAATCGACGGGACGCCGGTTGTCTGGATCGGTGAAGGAAAAGTCCCAGAGATCACTGCCGGCATAGATGTCGGGAACGCCGGGGCCGGCCACCTTCAGCAGCACCTGGGCCAGGCTGTTCCACATCCCCGGTCCGGAGATGCGAGCGGCGAATTCGGCCAGCGACGTGAGGAACGGGCCGCTGCGCGCCGGGTCCAGCAGCACGTCGACGAACGAGCTGACCGCCTGTTCATAGTCAACGTCGGGATTGATCCAGCTGGTGCGCAGCTTGGCCTCGGCCATGGCCTTGCGGACGTAGGCGTGAAACCGCGGAACAAAATCCGGTTCGGCCTGCACGCCGCCCAGCGGCCAGGCGCCCACCAGCGACTGATAGATGAAAAGCTCGATGGCGGCATCGACCTGCTCGGCGCCCGAAGAATCGGCCCGATGCGCCTGATTCATCTCTCGCCAGCGCGTGACCGCCTGACTCCATTCCTTGGCCACCTCGGACAGAACGTGCAGGCGGGCGCGCAGATCTTCACCGCGCTTGGTGTCGTGGGTGGCCGACGCTGACAGCCCGCCCGGTTGGGTCTGGGCGCGGGTCCGATTGATGCCGTGAAAATCGGCGACCGTGATTCCCAGGCGATCCGGATCGCCGCCCACCTCGGCCAGCGACAGCAGCGGGAAGTACCGGTAGAACGCCGTGTCTTCCACCCCCTTGGCCATGACCGGGCCGGTCAGCTGCTGAACGCGCAGGACAAAATCACGGCGGGCCTGGCTCTCCGCGGGCGACAGCCCCTCCGGATCGCGAAGCAGCAGGACGTCCTCGACAAATCGAAACAGCGATCGGTTGATCACCGGGTTGCGCCACGCGGCCTGGTGGACGGCCCTTGCGATGACCTGCTGATCGCGCGCTGTCACCTCCTTGTCGTCGCGGGTCACGTACGTCCGATAGACCGGAAAGCAGGCCAGCACCTCGCGCAGGGCGCCCACCAGGCTGGCGAAGGTGAAATCCCGCGTATAGCGATGCTGTTCGGAGATGGCGTCCAGCCTTCGCGCCAGCACCGTCAACTCGGCCGACAGCGCCGTGGCCAGGATCAGCCGCTTGCAGCCGTACGCCACGTCGGCAAAGGTCTGGGTGTCACCGGTCACCTTGCGCCAGGTGTCGCGCAACAGGGCGGCGTTGTCGGAGTCGACCAGGACGCCGGCGGTGGCGGCCAGGTGTTCGTAACCGGTGGTTCCGTCGCTGGACCATTCGTCCGGCAAGGGCTCCGCCAGGGAGACGATCTTCTCCACCACGACGTACGGCGGCTTTTGCCCGCTGCTGGCGCCCAGGTTGTAAAGGCGCTGCAGATAGCGCGCCGGCTCCAGCAGGCCGTCGACGTGGTCGACGCGAAATCCGGACACCCACCCTTTCTCCAGCCAGCGCGCCGGCAACTGGTGCACGACCTTGAACACGTCCTCGCGTTCAACGCGGATGGCGGCCAGATCGTTGACGTCGAAGAAGCGCCGATAGTTGATCTCATCGGCGGCCACGCGCCAGTGGGCCAGACGATACGGTTGCCCCTCGACCAGCCGTTCCAGATCATCAAAACTGCGCGGCTGACCGACGGTGCCGTTGACGGCCAGCAACACGTCATCCAGGTCATGCCTGGTCGCCGCATTCGCCGTCTGCTGGGCGATACGGCGGACCAGCGCCTCCCGTTCGTGGCGACGGGCCCGGTGATCGGCCGGCGCGGTCGGCCAATGACCCAGCGCCCGCAAGATGCTCTCCAGCTCGACCGCCTCCTCGGCTTCGCTGCCGCCGCGCCGCGAGGCCAACCGCCACAGCGGTTCCAGCAGCAGGCGCCACGAGCGCGGGTCCAGCGGCAACCGATTGTCGCCGTAAGACAGCCGGAAGACGCCGTCGGAAAACTGCACCTTCAAAGCGCCGCGCTCCAGCTCGCGCCCGAATTGCTCGCCCAGGATCGGTAGCAAGACCTTGCCCGCCAGTTCGGGTTTGGGTGGACCCCAGTCGATGTCGAAGAACTGCGTCGACGCCGACCCCGGCCCGTTTTCAAGGACGTCCTGCCAGCGGGCGTTGCCGGGATCGGAGATGCACATGTGGTTGGGAACCACGTCAAGGATCAGCCCCATTCCGCGTTCGGCCAGCGCGGCGGCCAGCGCTTGCAGATCAGCCTCGGTCCCCAGTTCAGGATTGAGGCGGCTGTAATCAACGACGTCATAGCCGTGCTGGCTACCCGGGCGGGCCGCCAGCAGCGGCGACGCGTAGACGTGACTGACCCCCAGTGACGCCAGATACGGAATCAGCTCGCGCGCGCGCGACAGCGTGAACGCCTGGTTGAACTGCAGGCGGTACGTCGCAAGCGGCTGGCTGTCATGCAAACTACTATCCGCCGCCTGGGCCGCCGCGTTCTTCATTCATCACCGTGCTGCCTCGGCGGGATACCAGAACTATGCCAGCGCAAAGACGGCCTGGATGGCTTGAATTCGCAGCACAATGCTACTTGGCGGTAACCAGACTCGACAAATGGCGCCGCCGCCGTCACCGCGTCGTGACCTCGACGGTTGACCAAAAAGGGCGATGGCCCACGACCTTGGTCCTGGGCCATCGTCCAGCAAACGTGAGCAACTGAAGCGAAGGGTCTCTTACTGCTTCGAATTGTTGGTGTTGCCCTCGTCGCGGTCTTGCCAGGGCTGGCTCGGCTGTCCCGACGGCTGCTTGCTGGAACCAGCCGACTTCCCGTCGCCTTTGCCTTCATTGGCTTCATCGTCGTAGTTGAAGTCCTGACGGCGAGACGGATCGTCCGGACGCGGCCGAATGTCGCCTCCGCTCTTGTCCGGAGAGTTTCCCTGATTCTGGTCCTGACGACGTTTCTCACTTTCATTCGGCATGACGTGTCTCCTTCCGCCCTTTGGCGGGGTAGCGTTCTCTGCTCGGGGCTATCTTCATGGGGCGTGCCAATACGGACACCCCGCGCTCGCCGGCCTTTGCCAGGTCCCGACGACATCGCGACGACCGAATTGTTTCGCCGCCGTAACCACTGTGCGACGCCGGGAACCTTGTCTAACGGCAGACGCTCCTTACTTTGACGCCGGAGGTGCGCAAGAGATGAGATTGCCCGGCGGCGGAGACGCGACTGTCAAGAGTCTGCTCAAGACCCTTTACGACGAATATGACAACGACGGCGTCGCCGACAGCGCCGCGGCGCTGAGCTATTACTTCGTCTACTCGCTGTTCCCGTTTCTGTTCTTCATCGCCACACTGGCCGCCTACGTTCCGCGCGCCAGTTCGTCGATCGGCACGATGCTTGACCGCATCCGGCCGCTGGTCCCCGGCGAAGCAATGAGGATCGTCGAACAGCAGGCGCTGACCCTGATCGCCCAGCCGCGACCAAAATTGCTGACCCTGGGCATCGTCATCACGTTGTACGCGGCGTCGCGTGGGGTCGACGCCGTCCGCAAGGCGCTCAATCTGGCGTACGACGTCAAGGAGGCGCGTCCGCTGTGGAAGACCGAGTTGCTGGCGTTTGGGATGACCCTGGGCGGGGCCGTCCTGGTGCTGGCGGGCATCGCCGTCCTGGTGGCCGGTGGCAGCGCCGGTTTCTGGGTGGCCCGGCACCTGCACATCGCCACCGCCTACGTCTTCGTCTGGAAATGGCTGCGCTGGCCGGTCACCGCCGCGCTGATCATGCTGGCGGCGGCGCTGGGTTACTACGTCCTTCCCGACGTCAAACAGCAGTTCAAGTTCATCACGCCGGGGTCGATCATCGGCACGCTGATGTGGCTGTTGACCACCTGGGGCTTCAGCCAGTACGTGGCTCACTTTGGCAACTACACCGTCACCTACGGTTCGATCGGCGGCGTGATCGTGCTCTTGACCTGGTTTTACATCGCCGGATTCCTGTTCCTGATGGGCGGCGAGCTGAACGCCATCCTTGAACACGCCTCGACATCCGGCAAGGCCTCCGGCGCCCGCGCCGAAGGCGAAACCGCGCCGCCTCCCAGCCAGCGCCCCAGCGCCATGCCGGTCGGCGCCAGCGACAAGGCCAAGGTCGCCGAGAAGACCCCCGGCGGCGCCGCGCCGTCGGAGGTCTAGTCGCGTGGGCGCAGACGGCTGTGCCGTCGGAGGCCCGTCGCGGGAGGTCTGGAACCTCTCAGGGTTCCAGAGTTAATCAGACCTACTCTTCGCCGTTGGAGCTGACGCGTTTGGTGTCGGCCACCAGTTTGGCAAGACGTTCGCTGGTGCCGCGATCGTTTTGCAGCGTCTCGATGTCCATGGGCATGCGATAGCGCCAGTTCGCCGGATCGACGGTGCCGGGCTGGTTGATCCGATCGCGCGCGCCCAGCGCGTCCTGGAACGACACCAGCGAGAGATCCGATCCCGCCGAGAGGACCGCCCGCAACAGAGCGTCGCGGACCTGGTCACCAAAGGGCTGCTGCGGGTCCAGCCCCGCCATCGCCGGCACCTCGGCGATCAGGGCCGCCCGCTCTTCCGGGTTCAGGTGATCGTACCAGTCGGCGTTGCTGTCGGTGTCGTGCGTCGAGTTGGTCGCCACCGACAGCGGCGGCCACGACGCCGGATCACGATAGTGACCGTCTTCTTTCTCCCAGCGCAGCACCCGATAGCCGGGAATTCCCATGCGCTCCAGTGACGGCCGCAAGAATGCCGGGAGGTTCCCCAGATCCTCGGCCACCACCTCGCCGAAGTGACGGAACAGCCGCATGACGGTCTCGCCCAGCCGAAGCTGGGCCCCCTCGTCGGGCGGCAGGAACCCGGTCTCCTTGCCGTCGCTGGAGCGGACGAAGGTCCGGTAGAACCCGGCCACGTGATCGATGCGGAGCAGGCTGAACAGCTCGCCCGCTCGTTCGGCGCGGGCGCGCAGCCACATGAAGTCAGAGCTGCGCAGGGCGCCCCAGTTATAGGCGGGTAGCCCCCAATCCTGGGCCTCGCCGCCTGGGTCAACGGGTGGCGCGCCCACCCGCAGATCGGGTCGAAAGAGTTGCCGGTTCCCCCAGACGTCGGCCGAATCAGTGGCCACCGTGAAAGGAAGATCGCCCATCAGCTCGACGCCGGCGGCGCTGGCTTCCCGCCGCGCCTGGCGCCACTGCCGATCCAGCAGCCACTGCACCCATGAAGCTTCCAGCAGATCCTGCTCGCGACGGCGGCGCACCTCGGCCACGGCATCCGGCCGACGCTCGCGCAGGCCGACCGGCCAGTCCTGCCACGACTTCTGCTGGTCGGCGTGCAGCGTGGCGAACAGGACGTAATCGTCCAACCAGGTGCGCTGTTCGCGGACGAACATCGCCAGCTGGTGTCGGCGCGCGGTGCGCTTGTGCCAGTGTTCCTTCAAGAAATGTTCGAACGCGACGTGAATGGCCGCCGCCTTGATGGCGCGCACCCGCGACCATTCGACCAGCGGCGCCTGGGCCAGGGCGCGCAGCTCTTCCTGCATGGCCGGTGGCAGCGCGCCTTTCCCGCCGGCGGCGACGAAGTCCTCGCAGGCGTCCAGCGACAGAAAGACCGGATCCAGCGCGAAGGCCGAACCCGCCGCGTAGGGGCTGGCATCGGGCGACGTCGTGGCGTTCACGGGCAAAAATTGCAGGACCGAAAAGCCGGCGCTGTGCGCCCAGGCAGCGAAGGCGGGAATGTCGGCGATCTCGCCGATGCCCCATCCGTCTTTTCGGCGCAGTGAAAAAAGCGGCATCACCACGCCGGCGCGCCGCTGCCGCCCTTCACCCAGGGCGAACCCGCTGGTCCCCGACCAGGGAACTCCCGGGGCGTGGACCGCCGCCACCCGATCGGCGGCCGGCAACGTCCGGGCCGCCTGGTCCGACAGCGGCTGGCGCAGGATCACCATGGCCCGCGCCGCCACCTGGTATTCGCCCAACAGCGTCTGCGGCTCCCCCGCTGGCAGGTCGCGCGCCGTATCCAGCTCGAGGCGCCACTCCGCTCCCGACTGCCCCGCCGGCAGCTTGAACTTGACCGGCTCGTGGTGCGCGTTCAGCAACACCAGCAGGCCGTCGCCCACCAGGCGATTGCCCCGTTCGTCGGTCATGGCGATGGCGTCGCCGCCCAGCATGAACCCCAGCGACGACAGCAACGGCCGCTGCCAGTCGCGCGGCCGCATCTCCGTCCCGTCCGGGCGCAGCCATGACAGATCTTTCGAGCGCGAGTCCCAGATGTAATCACCCTGGAAAAACCGGCGCCGCTGCAGCACGGGCAGTCTGTGGCGCAGCTCGATCAGCCGCTGCGTGAACGCCAGCAACCGCCGGCGCCGATCGTCCATCTTCCAGTCGACCCAGGAGATCTCATTGTCCTGGCAGTAGGCGTTGTTGTTGCCG
>JAXDMH010000486.1:0-2561 GCA_034666225.1 Myxococcales bacterium | reverse complement strand
GAACTCATAGGCGGGATCCAGGCGGATCCAACCGTCGGTGCCTACCACCCGCAGGTCGTTGACGTCGGCGCCGCCGAAGGTGCTGGCGAAGGTGGCGATGCGATCGCCCGGAAAGCGCAGGACGGCGCCCACCTGCTCCTCAACCTCGTTGAACCGCTTGTCGCTGGGGCGGGTCGCCTTGAAGGCCACCACCTCGACCGGCTCGGCCTGAAACACGCAGCGGGCGGCGTTGATGCAGTAGATCCCGATGTCGAACAGCGGGCCGCCACCGTGTTCGCGCTGCGTGCGGATATTCCCTTCGCGCACCGGCATGGAAAACAGTGACGTCATCGCCCGCGGATCACCGATGGCCCAGCGGCTGACAAGATCGATGACCCGCAGGTGCGCCTCGTCGAAATGCAGCCGATACCCGATCATCAACTTGACCTGCGCGGTCTCGCAGGCCGTGATCATGCGCCGGCATTCCTCGGTGGACACCGCCATCGGCTTTTCACACAGCACGTGAACCCCGGCCATGGCCGCGCGCTCGGTGAACTCGCAGTGCATGTCGTTGGGCAGCGCCAGGTACACGGCATCGACGGCGCCGGTCCTCAGGAACTCGTCGTACTGCTCATAACGAAGCACGTGCTCGACGTCGTATTTGCTCTTCAGCGCGACCAACTTGGTGTCGTCGTCGGAGAACAACGCGGTCAGCACACCGTTTTCAACGTGGGCAAACGCCGGCAGGATCGCCACCTGGGAAAAATATCCCTGCCCCACCACAGCCCATCGCACCTTCGACGATGTCGTTTCTGTCTTGCTCATGACGTGAAGCTAAGGCGGGACGTTCCACAAACAAGCAACGCCGGTTGGCAGCGGACAAGGCGGACTCATGTTTGGAGGCAGCCGCGCATGAGGTTGCAGCGGCTGAAAAACCCGACAGAGGAGTGGACATGCCGACCAGAAGCAGAAAAGGAACCGGGAAGCAACGCTATGGCACCGCCGCGTCCAGGAAAGTCAAAGCGGCGATGCACGAACGAAAGACCGGCAAATTACGGTCCGGCCGCAGTGGCAAGAAAGTAAAAAGCCGCAAGCAGGCCATCGCCATCGGCCTGTCCGAGGCGCGCCGCGCCGGGGCGAAGGTTCCTCGCAAGCGGCGGAGCAGCAGCCGCTAGGTCGCCGATTAGAACGGAACCGGGCCGAAGATGTACGTTCCGGGTTCGTGGTCCGCGGTCTTGGCGGTCCGAAACATCAGCAGCAAGGGGTCCGTGCCGATCCGGACGATCGGTGACTTGACCGCTTCCGCGATCCGGAACGGCCCCGCGCTGGACAGCCCGGCCCCGTCGGCGCCGACGGCGATGTATTTCAGGGTGACGGTCTCGGCGATCTCGTCGCGCTCGTCGCCAAACACCAGGCCCCGGTCCCCGATGGGCAGATAGAAATCAACCGCGCCGGCAAAGCGCTGCTTGGCGTGGCAGGTCTGGGGTGCCGCGAAATAACCGTCGCGCCTGGGCGGCGCCGAGGGCACCGACTGACTCCAGAACAGCAACCCGCCTGCGCCGAGCATGGTCGGACCGAAAATCCCGCGCTCGCCCGCGGGATTCAGCTCGCAGACGTCCAGGGTGTCATTCGTGACCAGACGGGCCCGAAAGGACGAATCCAACCACAGCGTGTACCGCAGATCGCTGGAGACATGCAGGCCCTCCAGCGCATCGGTATAGGTAAAAATGGTCGCGGGCGGATCGCTGCTGCGGTCGCGTAGCAACTGGAACGATCGGCCGGCGGCCGGCGGCTCTTGCAGCAGGCCCACCGCCTGGTCGGTGGGACGGTCACCGAACAACACATAACTGTTGACGCTGCTCTGAATCAGCTGCTCCGCCGCGCCCGTCGGAAAATCCGCGACGTACAAGGACGCGGTGTCGGTCTGGCCGCGGAAAAAATAGATCTTCTGACCGTCGTTCGAGACCGTCCAGCGTAACAAGTCGACAATCGACGGCTGGGGCGTCGCGCCGGCAACGTCCTTGGTCGCCACCGCCTTCAACGTCACGGCGCCGTCGACCTCGTCGGCGTTGGAGAACGCGAAGGTCTCGCCGTCGGGAGAAAACCCGGCCTGCCAGATGGCCAGGTTGTCGTTGCGCAAGGCCCACTGCCCAGCCAGCGCCGGTAAGGGATCGGCGCTGGCCGCAGTCAGCACTCCCGCCCGCACCGTCACCGTGTCGCGTTTGGCGGGATCCCCCACCGGAGCGTCCAGGCAGCCCGCCACCGCCGCGTGCAGGTGCCCAAAGCAAAGGATCCCGCGCTCGGAGGTCAGCGATCGACCGCTGGGCCAACCGGGCCGCCAGCCCCAGATGCGCCCCAGGAACTCCCCACCGGCGATGGGCATCGGATCGGCGTAGTAAAGCAACGTATCGCCTTCAAAGAAGGCGCCGGCGGTCAACGCCAAGGTGCGTGTCAGGCGCAGGCAATTGGCGTCGCTGCCGTCGCACACCGGCACCTGTCCCGTGGCAGCGACGGTCGCGTTGATCACCCACAGGTCCGCCAGACCCGCGGTCGTCCCTGGCCTGGTGAAGGCGCACCAGCGA
>JAXDMH010000485.1:0-9298 GCA_034666225.1 Myxococcales bacterium | reverse complement strand
TGCGTGAACGGGATGGCAAAGCCGAACAAGAACGAGCGCGAGTAGTTCCAGTTGGCGTGTGCTTCGATGACCTCGGCGCCCGCCGCGGTCACGAACTTGCCGGCGTCGATGGTGATCGGTGTCGATCCCGGCAGAGCGAAGCTGGCATAGGCCTGCAGGATGTGTTTCCAGACTTCGGTGCCAGGTTGAGAAGCGGTGATGTCCGCGACGGGGCCAAACCCGAGATCCAGACGCAGGCCGACCGGTTCCGGTTTGATGCCCACCGCCAGCTTGGCGAAGGCGAGGTTGAACGTGTCGACGGGCCCATCGAAAACGCGGAAGCCAGCCGGGACCGTGGCCGAGCCGCCTGGCCGCCACGAGGCGTACGCGTCAGCGAGCCCTTCGAACGTGACCAGATCCTTCCAGGACTTTTGGACGACGGGGGCTGCGGCCGCCGGTGGCGGCGCCTCGGTGGGAGCACCTGCGGGGGGTGGTGTGGTTTGAGCGAATGCCGTCAGGGGAATCAACGCGGCCATCGCCGCTCCCAGAGCCAAGTGAAAGCGCATCATTGACCTCCTTGGTCGTTATGGAGCGGCAACGTAGCGGCCGTTCCCCCGACGGTAAAGCTATTTACTACACCAGCAGAATCGACTTGATCTCGAGCGCCGAGAGTGTGAAACAATGCGCGGTTTTTTTCGGAACCCGCGTCGCGGAGGGGGCAGCAGCCCCCTTCCGCGCAGCGAGCGAGCGTCAGCGAGCGACCTTTAGAACCACGCCAGGGCGGCCGCGGTCAGAGTGGCCTGGTTCTTCTTGCCGTTCGGGAAGGCGGGATCCGCGAAATCCATGCGGAACTCCGGACGGAACTCGAAGCGACCGGCCATGGGAATGCCCGCTCCCAAGGTGAACTCCTCAATCTTCTGCGTTCCGCTCATGACCTTGAACTGCGCGTATTCACCGCGAGCCGACAGGCTGAGGTGATCGTTGACGACGAAGTGGACCATCGGCGCGACGCCGATGAAGGTGTCGATCCCGCCGGCCTTGTCGTTGACGTAGTCGAAGTTCAAGTTCAGGCCAAGGGCTCCCACGGAGTACGCAGCGACGAAGTCGAAGACAACGCGGGTGTCGGTGCTGCTGCTTTCCTTGCCGACGTACACGGTGGGGATCAGGCTGAGCCCACCGGGTATGGTCAGGCTGACCGAAGCGCCAAAGGTCTTGTCCTTGTTGTTGTCGATCTCGAAGCCCTGGCCGTTCCAGCCGTTCACGAGGCTGGCTTGCAACGACAGCATGTCGTTCACCTTGTAACCAACGCGCAAGCCGGTGTGGACCAGCGGAATATTGAAGAACAGGAAGGAACGAGAGTAGAGCCAGTTCTTGTTGGCCTCGATCACCTCGGCGCCGGCCGTGGTCATGAACTTACCGAAGTCGATGGTGAGGTTTTCGACCGGGGTCAACGTCACGAAGGCCTGTTGCGCCACGAACGCATATCCAGACGGGCTGTTCATTCCCGCCGAAAAACCCGGCTGGGATTGATTGATGGCGATGGCGCTCGCGCCGTAACCAAAATCAATGCGCAGACCGACGTTGTCTCCGCTCACGCCCAGGCCCAGCTTGGCGTAGCTCAAGGTGAAGGTGTTCGAGTTGGTGTCGAACTGACGCCCAACCGGTGGCTGCAGGCTGGCCGGCGCCGAATCGCTGCCCACGCCCGAGAAGTTGTACATGTAGTAAGCGTCGACGAGCCCGTCGAAGGTGACCAGATCCTTCCAGGTCTTCGCGGGCGGCGCGGCCGGTGCGGGTGCGGGGGCAGGAGCGACCGGAGCGGGAGGCGGCGGCGCCGCCATCGGTGCCGGCGGTGGCGCTGCGACGGGCGGCGGCGCGGCGGGTGGCGCTCCGGGCGGGGGCATGTCGGCGGCCGGCGGAGGCGTTTGCGCCAGCGCAGCCAGAGGAGAGAGCAAGGTCAAAGCAAGGACGGAAGCGGAAAGTCGCATCAAAAGACCCCCTGGTTGTTTCTTTTCGTGGCCATGAATTAGCACACGGGAAACTAGCCAGGGGTGCCGAAGGCTGTAAAGGATTTTGACAGCGAACAGAACAAATTTAGCGCTCGCGAAATCCACATGAAACATCTCCGAAACTTTCGCGTCGTCGCTCAGATGTTTATTTCAAGTTCAAATACTCCTCGGGCACGTCGGCAAAACCCCATTGCTTCAGCTGTCGAGCCCAGTCGCCCAGGTTCTCGACGGTGATCTTCACCGGCTCCATTGGGATAAGCGCAGTTACGTCTTTCCCGTATTGAATTCGATCGAGAATCTTCATGACGCCGACATTTCCCCAGAGAAACGTCGGCTGCGCGATCAGCACGGGGACCACTTTCTTTTCGACATAGCGAAGCTCGGGCGGCAACCCGTCGACGGCGACGATCTTGATTTTTTGCAGCGCCGGCTCGTCAAGCAGGGTCTTTGAAAAGAGCGCCCAGCCGCCCACCATGGCCCAACCACGCAGCTCTGGATAGGCGCTCATCACGCGCAAGACTTCGGCGGCGGCATCTTCGGGCGTCTCGGGATGGAAGAACGTGCCGACGATGTCCACGTGGGGATAGTGCGCGGCCTCTTCCTTGACGCCCTCGATCCGTTTGCGCAGGTTGGGGGCGGACTGGTTTCCAGCCAGGATGGCGATCTTGCCCTTGCCATGAAGCAGCTTGGCCAGCTCGGCCATCACCGTGGCGCCGAAGCGGCGGTCGTCGACGCCAAAATAAGCAAAGCGATGCGACAGCGGCGCGTCGCTGTCGAACGTCATCACCGGGATGTTCTTGCTGACCGCCTCGTCGATGGCCGGCGTCAACCGCACGTCGTCGGAGCAAGAGATCAGGATGGCGTCCAGCTTTTCCTTGATGGCCTGGCCGATGCGCTGGACTTGCACCTCGGCGTCCTCGCGCGGGGGCGTCAGCCAGACGATCTGGACGGGAAATCCCAGCTTGACCGTTTGATCGCGGGCGGCGGCCTCGGCGCCCGCGCGCGCCGAAAGGAAGACCGGATTCGACGAGCTCTTGGCGATCATCCCGATGCGAATCCTCTTGCCCACCGCCGGCGCAGCGTCCCCGCCGATGACCGGGCTGGCCGCCGCGGCGGGCGCAGCCGATGAGGATCGCGACGACGACGACGGCGACGACGGCGACGACGGCGACGACGGCGACGACGGCGACGACGACGTATCGCCAGAGCCGGCCCCGCGCTGACACGAAGCCGCGACGACCCAGACGCCCCACAACAACGGCGCGATCAGAAACCGTGCCTGCGCCGTCATCCGCATGCGATCAAGGCGTGGCCTCTTCGATGAGCACCAGCAGATCGCCCGCCTCGACGCTCTCGGAGGCGCCGGCCACGATCTCGCGCACCAGGCCGGTGACAGGCGCCTTGATCACCGTCTCCAGCTTCATCGCCTCGGTGACCAGCAGCTTCTGTCCCGCCTTGACGTGCTCGCCCACCTTCGTGACGAGATCGATCACCCGCCCCGGCATGGGCGCCGCCACCTCGCCCTTGCGTCCGGGCGTCGCCTTGCGCCGGCGCGGACCGGTGACGCGCGCGGCATCGTCCGCGACGCGGATGGTGCGCGGCTGGCCGTTAATTTCAAATGTCAGCACGCGGGCGCCGTCCGGTTCGATGTCGCCGATGGACAGCAGTTTGATGATCAGCGTCTTGCCCGGTTCGATGTCGACCCAGGATTCCTCGCCGACGCGCAGCCCGTAAAAGAACGTCGGCGTGGGCAGCACGGAGGTGTCGCCGTGCAGGGCCCGATGCTCCATGTATTCGCGCAGCACCTTGGGGTAAAGGGCGTACGAAACCACGTCGCGCTTTTCCACGGCCATGCCGGCCAGCGTCTCCATCTCGCGCCGCGCCCCCGCCCAATCGAACGGCGGCATCGACGCCCCCGGCCGCCCGACGATGGGCGCCACGCCCTTGAGGATGTTCGTGCGCAGGGGCTCGGGAAATCCGCCCGGCGGATGGCCAAGCGAACCGCGCATGTAATCGATCACCGACTCGGGAAAGGTCAGCTCGGCGGCCCGTTCGCTGACGGCGCGCGCGTCCAGCCCCTGCTTGACCATCCAGATGGCCATGTCGCCCACGACCTTCGACGACGGCGTCACCTTGGGAATGTCGCCGAACAGCCGGTTGACGTCGGCGTAGGCGCGCTTGACCCCTTCCCACGCCGCGCCCACGCCCAGCGCTTCGGCCTGCGCGCGCAGGTTCGAATATTGCCCGCCCGGGATCTCGTGCTCGTAGACGTCGGCGGCCGGCGCCTTCAAACCCGACTCGAACGGCGCGTACCATTCGCGCACCGGCTCCCAGTAGGTGGACAGCTGTTCCAGGCCGGGAATGTCGGCGCGCGGATCGCGCGGCGCCCCCGCCAGGGCGAAGGCCAGCGACGACAGCGACGGCTGCGACGTCATGCCGGCCATGATGCCGACCGCGCCGTCGACCACGTCCACGCCGGCGTCGATGGCCGCCAGGTAGCTGCTGATGCTGTTGCCCGAGGTGTCGTGCATGTGAAGATGCAACGGCACGTCGACCGCTTCTTTCAGGGCGCGCACCAGCATGGTGGCCGCCCGCGGCTTCAGAAGGCCCGCCATGTCCTTGATGCACAGCAGGTGCGTGCCGCGACGGACCACCTCCTTGGCCATGTCGACGTAATATTTCAGGTCGTACTTGGTGCGCGAGGGATCGGAGACGTCGCCGGTGTAACAGATGGCTGTCTCGACGATCTTGCCGGTCTTCTGGGCCGCCTCGATGGCCACCTTCATGCTGTCGACGTCGTTGAGCGCGTCGAAGATGCGGAAGACGTCGATGCCGCCGGCCGCCGCCTCTTCGATGAAGCTGACCACCACGTCGTCGGGATAGTTGGTGTAGCCGACGGCGTTGGCCCCGCGCACCAGCATCTGGAACATGATGTTGGGGACCATCTTGCGCAGCTCTTCCAGGCGCAGCCACGGATCCTCCGACAAGAACCGATAGGCGACGTCGAACGTGGCGCCGCCCCACATCTCCAGCGAGAAAAAATCGGCGCAGATGCGGGCGGTGGCCGGCGCGATGCGCGCCAGATCGTACGTGCGCAGGCGCGTGGCCAGCAGCGACTGGTGAGCGTCACGCCAGGTGGTGTCGGTCAGGCGCACCGCCCGGTGCTCGCGCAGCCAGCGCACGACCCCTTCCGGACCGCGGCTGTCCAGGATCTGCTTGCTGCCGGGGGGCGGCGGGATGCGCGGGTCGACGACCGGCAGCAACGGTTCGCGGCTGAGCGCGGTGATGGGCGGCTTTGGCTTGCCGCGCACGGTGGCGTGGCCGTTCACCACCGTCGACGCCACGTAACGCAAGATGCGCGTGGCCCGATCGCGGCGCGGCGTGTACTGCACCAGCTCGGGCGTCTCGTCGACGAAGGTGGTGTGGGCCTTGCCTTGGGCGAACGTCGGATGGCCAAGGACGTTCTCGAGAAAATAGATGTTGGTCTTGACGCCGCGGATGCGGAACTCGCGCAGGGACCGCACCACCTTGCGGCGGGCATAGTTCCACTCCAGACCCGACGCCGTGATCTTGACCAGCAGCGAATCGTAGAACGGCGAGACACGCGCCCCGACGTAACCCGACCCGTCGTCAAGGCGAATCCCCAGGCCGGCGCCCGGACGATAGACGGCGATCTTTCCCGTGTCGGGGAGAAAGTCGTTGCGCGGATCCTCGGCGGTGACGCGCACCTGGATGGCCACGCCGCGCTTCTGGATGGCCTCCTGATTGGGGATGTCGATCTCCGGATCGGCCAGGCGATATCCCTGGGAGATGCGGATCTGCGCCTGAACCAGATCGCGGCCGGTGATCACCTCGGTGACGGTGTGCTCGACCTGGATGCGCGGGTTGACCTCGATGAAGTAGTGGGCGCCGTTGTCGGCGACCAAAAATTCGACGGTGCCGGCGTTGGTGTAGTTCACCTGGCGCGCCACCTTCAGGGCGTCCTCGGCCAGGCGGGCGCGCACCGCCTCGGGCACCGACCAGGCCGGCGCGTACTCGACGACCTTCTGGTGGCGGCGCTGGACGGAGCAGTCGCGTTCGAACAGGTGCACCAGGTTGCCGTGCTGGTCGCCCAGCACCTGCACCTCGATGTGCTTGGGGCGGACCACCAGCTTCTCCAGAAACATCGAATCGTCGCCGAAGGCCTTGCGCGCTTCGGAGCGGGCACGTTCCAGCGACTCGGTCATCTCGGCGTCGTTGTTCACCACGCGCATGCCGCGACCGCCGCCGCCGGCCGCCGCCTTGACCATCACCGGATAGCCGACCTGGTTGGCGAAGGCGCGCGCCGCCTCGACGGTGCGCACCGGTTCGGGCGTGCCGGGGACCACGGGGACGCCGGCCGCCTGGGCGATCTTGCGGGCGGCCAGCTTGTCGCCCAGGGCGTCGATGGCCTCGGGCGTGGGGCCGATGAAGACGATGCCGGCGTCGCGGCACTTGCGGGCGAACGAGGCGCGCTCTGACAGCAGGCCGTACCCGGGGTGAATGGCGTCGACGCTGTGGCGCTTGGCCAGCTCGACGATCTCGTCCTCGGCCAGGTAGGCCGCCACCGGTTCCAGACCCTTGCCGACCAGATACGCTTCGTCGGCCTTGTACCGGTGCAGGTGAACGCGATCCTCCTCTGAAAAGATCGCGATGGTGCGAAAGCCAAGCTCTGTCGATGCGCGGAACACGCGAACGGCAATTTCGCCGCGGTTGGCGCACATCACGCGCCGAAAGGGGAGGATGGACATGAACCCGCGAGAAATAACATTGATCGACTAGAGTTCGGCAGAATAACGATGGCCGAAGGCCCCACCCCCGCTGCACCCGACCGAGCCCTTCTGTGGGGCGCGGCCCTGACCCTCTTGGCCACCGCCTTGCGCCTTGGCTGGGTGCTGGCGGTGCGGACGGTTCCGGTGGGCGATTTCGCCATGTACCGCGAGTCGGCGAACTACCTGTCCGAGTTCGGTTCGCTGGATCACGGGTTCATCTACATGCCGGGGTTCGTCGTCCTTTTGGCCCTGGTCAAGGACCTGGGCGGCGATCTGCTGGCGCAAAAGATGCTCGGCGTCTTCTTCGGCGGCCTGGGGACGATCGGTGTGTTTGTGACAGCGCTGCATCTTTTTGATCGGGCGCCCGCGCCGTCGTCGTCATTGCCCGCGGGGCCGGCCGCGCCCGCCGCGCCGCGCTCGTGCGCCACGGCCATCGCCGCCGGACTTTTGTATGCGCTGTGGCCGGCCGGGATCGCCATGGCCAGCGTGGTCGGCACCGACGTGCCGGCGGCGGCGCTGATCATGGTGGCGGTGGCGTGTCTGTGCGGCTGGGGCGGCCGGCGCCCGTGGCTGGCGGCGGTGACGTTCGGCCTGCTGATGGGCCTGGGCGCTTACGTGCGGGCGGTGGCGCTGCCGCTGACGGCGCTGTCGGCGGTGTACTGGCTGGCGGCGCGGCGGCGTCCTTTCGCTGCCGCCAAGCTGACGGCGCTGTCGGTGGCCACCACGCTGCTGGTGCTGTCGCCCTGGGCGGCGCGCAACCTGCGCCACGAAGGCGAGCTGTTCTTCACCGACTGTCACGGCGGCATCACCGCGCTGATCGGAACCAACCCCAATTCGGAAGGGACGTACACGCGCGCGCTGAACCAGCTGTTCCGCAAGGTGACCGGTCATTCGGTGCTGGACGAACCGCACCGGCAGATCGACCACGCCGCCTATCGTCTGGCCAAGGACTGGGCGCGTTTCGAACCGGCGTACGCGCTGGGCCTGGGCGCCTTGCGCGCCCAGCGCTTGCTGGACGACGAGCACCTGCTCCTGTACTGGCCCATCTACCGCCCGGGCGTGCTGGTGCCGCCGCACGACCGGTTCTTCGTCGAACACCGCACCTTCATCGAACAGGCCTGCGACGCGGTCGGCCTGGGGATCCTGGTGGCGTTCATGGCGGGGGTGGCCCTGGCCGTGGCCCAGCGACGGGCGCTGGCCTTGACGCTGTTGCCGTTTCAGCTGGCCCTGACGGCGACGTACGTGATCTTCTTCGCCGAACCTCGCTATCGCGTGCCGATCGAGATGATGGCGCTGCCGGTGGCCGGGTTTGCCCTGGTCGGTCTGGCGCGCCTGGGATGGGCGGTCGTGGTCGTGGGCGGCGGCGATCAACGGGCGCGCCGGCAGGCGGCGGTGGCGGCGGGGCTGACGGTCATTCTTCTCGGCGCGGCGCTGTGGGCGGCACCGCGTCTTCTGGCCGGCGGGGCACGCCTGCGCAACCGCCACCGCTGGGCGGTGGTGCCCTGGACCGTCGACGGGCAGACGCGTCTGGCGCGCTGGCGGCGGACCGCCGTGGATCTGGCCCGCGAACCGGGCGGCGGCATCCTGGCCGGGGCCCCCGACGGCGTCCGCCTGCGCCCCCACCCGGTTACCAGCGCCCAGGTCGAGGTCTGGCTGGATGGCGGTGACCTGCCACCCGGAGACTATCGCCTGGAAAGCACGCTGGCCGGCGATCCCGCAGCGGTGAATGCGCGCGCCGCCGCGTCGACGCTGACCGTGACCACCGGCGCGCCGGGCGTCTCGCCGCTGTCCTTCACTGTCGCCCGTGACGCCACGGCGGAAGCAAACGTCGCTGGCATCGTTCATCATATGGGCGGGCCGTTTCATCTGACGGTCACCGGCAGCGGCATGGACATCTGGATCACCAACACAACGCTCGTGCGTCCGGCGACGGGGCCATGAAGCTTGCGACGATCATCGACGGCAACGGCAAACAGGCCCGCCCCCCCGTCGTCCTCGTCCCCGGCGGCCTGATCGGCTGGCTCAGCTGGGAGGCGCACGCGGCGCGGCTGGCGCCGACGCGGCGGGTGCTGCGCGTGCAGCTGCTCAACGTCGCCCACGGCTACGAAAATCGGCCGTTGCCTCCCGGTTATTCGGTGACCATGGAGGCCGACGCCCTGGCGGAGACCTTGCGCGCCGAAGGCGTCGTCGGGGCAGTGGGGGCCGACGTGGTGGCCTGGTCGTACGGCGCCGAGGTGGCCCTGTCCTTCGCGCTCCGCGATCCGCAGCGCGTGCGTTCGCTGACCTTGATCGAACCGCCGGCGGTCTGGGTGCTGCGAGCGCGCGGCACCTTCGACGAGGAGGCGCAGCAGGTGGCGCGCAAGCTGGGCAGCCTGGGCGACGAGGTGTCGGAGGACGATCTGGAAATGTTCGCGGTCAACGTCGGGTTCTGCCCGCCGGGCAAATCGCCCCGGCAGATGTCCGCCTGGCCGCTGTGGGCGCGCTATCGGCAGGCGCTGCGCAGCTCGCGTCACGCCATCGATC
>JAXDMH010000484.1:0-3248 GCA_034666225.1 Myxococcales bacterium | reverse complement strand
GGATCAGCTTGGCCTGCCCGGGCTGCGACTGGTAATGAAGCCCGCGCAGCGTGTTCTTCACCGAGCCCGAGTGATTGTCCTGAACGAACGTCACGTCGATGCCCGCCGCCTTGTAGCGCGGGGCGCTGTACGTCTCGAGGAAAAAACCGCGCGCGTCCCCGAACACCTTGGGCCGAATCAGCTTCAGCCCTTCCAGCTTCAGGTCGACGACTTCCATGTCCGCTATGAGCTCTCCTCGTCGAACACCCGGCGCAGATACTGACCGTACTGACTCTTGCCGCATTTTTCGATCAGCTTTTGCAGGCCGGCGGCGTCGATGTAACCCATGCGGTAGGCCACCTCCTCCAGACAGGCGATCGACGTTCCCTGGCGCCGCTCCAGCGTGGCCACGAAGTGCGAGGCGTCCAGCAGGCTGGCGTGGGTGCCGGTGTCCAGCCAGGCGTGGCCGCGCTCCAGGATTTCCAGCCGGGCTTGCCCGGCGGCGATGTATTTGTTGTTGACGTCGGTGATTTCCAGCTCGCCGCGCGGCGACGGCGACAGCTTGGCGGCGATGTCGAGCACCTGGTTGTCAAAGAAATAAAGCCCCGTGATGGCCAGCTTGCTCTTCGGCTGCTTGGGCTTCTCCTCGATCGCGGACAGCTCGCCCCCGGGGCCGAACACCGCCACGCCATAGCGTTCGGGATCTTCCACCTGGTACCCGAAAAACGTGGCGCCCTGCAGATTGGAGCGCGCCTGCTGCAGCCTTTGCCCCAGGCCGCCGCCATAGAAGATGTTGTCGCCCAGGATCAGGCAGACCGCGTCCCCCCCCACGAAGTTGCGCCCGATGATGAACGCCTCCGCCAGGCCTCGCGGCGTGGGCTGCTCGGCATAGCTAAACGCAAGGCCCAGGTCGTCGCCTCGGCCCAGAAGTCGCTCGAACAGTGGCAGATCCTGCGGCGTCGAGATGATCAGGATTTCGCGGATGCCGGCCCACATCAGGACCGACAGCGGATAGTAGATCATCGGCTTGTCGTACACCGGCAGAAGCTGCTTGGAGATCACTCGCGTCAGCGGATCCAGGCGCGTCCCGGCGCCGCCCGCCAGGATGATCCCCTTCATGTTCGGTGGCCCGCTCACGGCCCCGCACAATAACACCAGCGCCGGGACCGGCGGCGACAAAAGGAATATCGCCCCTCCGCCCCGGCGACGTCTCGGTCACGCTTTGAGGAACGGCAGCGGCTCGCCTGCCACGTTCCAGACCTCGTCGGTGTAGAGCTTGAGATAGTTCTTGCCGACGAACTTCATCGCACCGGGGTATCCCCCCAGCCCATTCGTCTCATAGTCCGCGCGATCCAGCCCCATCGCTTGCAGGGCGGTGCCCAGCCACTGCTGCCAGAGCAGGCCACCGAAGATCTTGACCGTCGTGTTGCCCATCTCGCCAGCGTCGGAGACGAGATTGGGGTTGCGGTAGTCGCAGTAGTTGCCGGTGCTCAGATATCCGCCCGCGCTGCCCGCGGTGACGATGGGCATTCCCTGGCCCGCGTGGGTGTACTCGCCCGATTCCTGCGTCCACGCCACCAGCGATCCGTCCAGGTAGGTCTTTCCGTTCCCGTCATCGACCTCCAGCTTCGAGCAGAGATCGAGAAAGACCTTCTCGAATGTCAGCTGGTGGGCGCTGGCGATGATCTGCTGTTTCACGGCGTCCGGTTCCCCGGCGTGGTGGGCGACGTCCTGGTGCCAGTCGCCGACGTAGCTGGAGAAGTCGGCCATGATATTGACCACAGCGATACGGCTTGTGTCGCAGAGAACCGCCGCCACGATGACGTCGTTCATCGTCTGGAGGTACTGCTGGTGCAGCGCAGGCGACACGCTGTACGTGGCCTGCCTGAGGATCTGCCGGGTGTCGGTGGTGACGGGCTTCAAGTCTGGACACGAGGCGTGAACGTGCAGCCTGCGCTGCAGCTCGCTCAATCGTTGCATGTGGTCATCTAGACGCCGGCGATCGTCGGCCGCCAGCCGGGTATTCGCGTTTCGCAGCCGCGTGTAATCGGCGAAGACCCTATCGACAACCGGGGTCATCATTGCCTTGGGGTCCGGCATGCCCGCCCCCGTGGGGACGAATATCTGCTTGAACAATGCCGCTGCGTCATCGACACCGGCGATCTCCTGCACCGGACCGGGATTCTTCGGGGTGGCCGGGTTCGACCAGTTGTAGGAGATGCGCGAGCCGACCGCCAGGACGCGCTGTTTGTTGGTCGACAGATCGCCGTAGAACTTGGGAGACCAGGCCATCACCTGATCGATGGTCGGGGTCGGAAAGCCCTGCATGGTCGTGGCGTCCACGCCGTTGCCGTCATTGCGGGCGAAATTGCCCAGATGGCCACCGGTGTGATGGGCGATGTACCACGGGACGTCGCACCCCCGGATGACGTTCATCTTGGCGACCAGGGACGGCGGGAGCATCGACGACGCCCCCCGCAGCACCGGGCTGAGCTGGTTCTGCGTTCCCACGGTCTTCGCGCTCAGCTTCCCGCGTTTGACCGTCCGCCCGGCGTAAGGCATGGCGTCGGTCAGCGTCTCATCGCCGGGATACATGTTCGTGCCCCAGATGCCCCCGTGCTGCGTGCAGAATTGAATGAACCTCTTGACCGGCGCCGCCGAGCCGGCCGCGCGGGCCTCGCGCGGATCCAGCAGCGACGGCAGGAACGGCAGCGCCAGGGTGAAACCACCGGCGCCGCGAAGAAACTGTCGTCGAGCCGTCTTCATCTTGTTCATGGATCGATCACCCGTTGCCGGAACGAGGGCAGCATCGCCACCCCCTTGAAAAGATCGGCCAGGCTGCCGGTGCCGGCCAGCCTCGCCAGCGCGTCCACGGTGTCCTTCTCGCTGTCGTCTTCAATATGACGGAAGGCGAACCGGAAGAACCGGGTCGCCAGGCAGGGCTCGACCCGGCCACTCTGGGCGATGCGGTCGGTCACATCCTGAATTCCGCTGGACGGGGACAGGTCGTCGGGCGTCACACTCGGTACGGAGGACGTGTCCACGGCCTTGCTGCCGGTCATTTTGCCAGCGTTGTCAAAAAAGGCCTGCTCCGATCGCTCCCGCCCCAGGCCGTCGAAGTTCTCGGACGCGAAGCCGAGAGGATTGATCAGCGTCTTGTGACAGGCGGCGCAGACGCTTCCGTCCTGCTCGGTGATTGACTCCAGCACGTCGCGCGTCGTTCGATTGTTGCCCGTCACCACCGGTGTGTTGGCCGCATTGGGCGGAGG
>JAXDMH010000483.1:0-2970 GCA_034666225.1 Myxococcales bacterium | reverse complement strand
GCTTTTCAGCGCGCTAACCATGCCAACCATCGCGCCAACAGCGCCGACGTACACGAGCAACTTGTGTCGAATCACCGCCGCACCCCGCCCCGAACCGTGATCTGCGTTACCCCATCCTTCTTATCTGAACTTAAGCTTGGATTCAAGCAGTTCTTAAGTTTGGATAGCGGAGAAGCTGCCGGTCAGATGAGGTAATTCTCGCCCGTACCGTCACGTCGCTGATGCTGATTCCCCATGGTTGGTTCTTTCCGCCACCGCCAGCGGGCCCGCCTCCCAGATCGTCCGATTGTTCGTCACCGTTTGATTTGGCCCAGGTAGTACCCGAGACGATCTTCCACCTCGCCCGGTTGGTGAAAGCCTTGTGTCATCAGTGCTTCGATGCTGGCCTGGGCAGCCGGTCGCCCGATCGAGGCCATGCACGCATCCCAGCCGGCGCCGAGCTCGACGTCCGGTGGCAGGCTCGTGTTGACAAGGCGCTTGGTATTGGCGATGGCCCATTTGTCGAATCCGGAAATTCGGGTGGCCATCGCTTCGACGAACGCGTCTAGTTCGGCATCGGGCAGGGCGCGGTTGACGTACCCGTAGGCCTCGGCCTGATCGCCGCGGATGTCCTCCGAGCTCAACAGAACCTCTAGAGCGCGGTTGCGTCCGATGAGCTGGGGCAGCCTGGCCATGGGACCGCCGCCGGGGACCAGTCCCACGCCGACTTCCCATTGGGAGAGGATGGCCTTTTCCCGGCTGGCAAAGCTCATATCGCTGGCGAGAGTGAGCTCGCTGCCGTTGCCCGTGGCGCGGCCGCGGATGAGTGCGATGGACACGACCGGCGCGCGGGTCAGACGCACGAGAAAATCTGGCCATTGCGGCAAGCCAGTCGGACCGGCCGGTAGTGCGGTGAAGTCATCGAAATTTGCTGTGAATCAGAATGATTCAGGAAGTAGTCGTCGACGGCGCTGTCGAAGACGACGACTCTTAGGTCGTCGTCGGTCTCGAGAGCGTTGATGAGTTCGTGGAATTGCCCGATCATTTCCGGGCTCATGACGTTGATCGGCGGGTTGTCGATAGTGACACGCCAGTAGGCGGACGATCGTCGAGTCAGGCGAATTCTTGCGGATTTAGGAGGCGGGGCCGCGGTTGTCATTGAATCGTCCTCGTGATCAGTTGGGTTGGGCGGCAGGGTCGTTGGGGTGAAGGGAAAGCTGCGTCGTGGTAGTCGTCGTCCACGGGTAGAGCGGCAGCGACTTCACGATAGTGTCGATCTCCTCGTCGTCGCGGGCGTTCCACAGGCCGAGTGTTCGCCGGAGAGGCGGTTGCGCTGCCAGCGCCCATAGTCGGCGGAGGTGGCCTTGGCCGGAAAGCTCGCGAGCACGCTGGGCTTCGTCCTTCAGCTTGTCAGCCACGGCATCCGGCAGCGTCCCATCCGGGACGTCGATCGTCATCGCGATCAGGAATTCGCGGCCCGGGCCAACTCGCGACAATGCGGGATCGTTCGGGTGCAGCGACAGCGGTGTGACCTCGTCACTGCGCCAAATCCGCAGTGGCATTGAGGCAAGTACGGTTTCCAGCTCTGCGGGGCGGTCGGCAGCGAAGAGACCCAGTGTGCGCCATTCACCAGGTCTCACTGGGGGTCGCCACAAACGGTGGAGGTTTCCGCGCTCGGCAAGATCGTGGGAGTGGGCGGCCTCCCGCTGCCGCACCTCCGCCACGGTCTCATCAGCTGTACCCGGCGGGACGCGGGTGGTCATTGTGACGAGGAACTCCACTGCGCCTCCCTTGCCGAGACTGCTTGAGAGCCAAAAGATATCGCGAGGGGCGACCGCACGAATTGCTGCTAGTGCAGTGCAGTCAGGAGTTGCTCTGCCAGCGGTGCGGCTGATGCGGGATTCTGGCCCGTGTACAGATTGCGGTCCACCACCGTGTAGGGCTTCCATATTTCGCCCCGGGTGAACTCGACGCCCAGCTTGACCAATTCGTCTTCGACCGTCCACGGGGCTTTCACGCGCAGTCCGACCGCATCCTCTTCGTCATTGGTATACGCGGTGACCCGGTAGCCGGCGAAAGGTGAGACGCCCTTCCGACGAGTGGCCAGGATCGCGGCGGGCGCGTGGCAGACGATGGCCAAGGGCTTGCCGGAGGCGAGCGCTGCGGTGAGTAGGCGGCCGGATTCTGCGTTCTCCCACATGTCCTCCATCGGGCCGTGACCCCCGGGGTAATAGACGGCGTCGTAGTCGTCCAAGCGGGCGTCCGCCAATTCGATTGGCCTGCGCAACTCCTCGGCGGAAAGGAGAATCTGCTCGAGCTCCAAGGCGATCTCCGCGCTACCGGCCATGGCGGGACGGAGACTCATCGCGTCCACGTACGGCACCACGCCGCCGGGCGTGGCCACCACGACCTCATGACCGGCTCCGGTCACTGCGCGGTACGGGGCCGCAAACTCTTCAGCCCAGTAACCGGTTGGATGCCGGGTGCCGTCCTTGAGCGTCCAATAACTTGTCCCGGTCATGACAAACAAAAGTTTGGACATATCGCTCCCTGCGTTACCGAGGACCGCGAGTCGGTCAGTTCACGGCCGAGCCTCACAACGATCGAGATCGTACGCTCGCGCTCTTACCACAGGGGGTTCAAATCCCCAACCCTTGACGAGGGTGAACTGCGCAATGTCAGTGATGCTGCGGCGGAAGAAGTCCGCGCATCCGGTCAGGTAGCGCATGAACCGGTCATAGTTGGCCTCATCCGTGATCGCGGTCGCCTCATCACGTCTGGCCTCGAGGTTGGTCGCCCACATATCCAGCGTCCTGGCGTAGTGCGCGCGGAGGCTGTGGACCCGCTCGACGCCGAAGCCGGCCGCTGTCGCGAACTGGACCACGTCGTCTTCGGAGGGCAGTTCGCCGCCGGGGAAGATCTCCTGTCCGATGAACCGCATGAACCGCAGATCGTTCATTGTGATCGCCACTCCGTTGGCCGCGAAAAAGC
>JAXDMH010000482.1:0-8302 GCA_034666225.1 Myxococcales bacterium | reverse complement strand
GCAGATGGCGGCCGCCTGGTTCAATCGACTGGCGGACCCCGGCACGGCACGCGCGCAATCGGCCGGCACGCAGCCGGGACCCCGGGTGCATCCCGAAGTGCAGGCGGCCATGAACGAGGTCGGCGTCGACCTGTCGACAGCCAAGCCCCAGCTGCTGACCGACGCGCTGGCTTCGGATGCCCAGCTCCTCATTACCATGGGCTGCGGCGACGCCTGCCCGCACGTCCCGGGGCTGAAGCGTGACGACTGGCCGCTCGAGGATCCCAAGGGCAAGCCGGTGGAGAGGGTCCGGGAGATTCGCGACGATATACGGACCCGCGTGGCAGAGCTGATCTCGCGGCAAGGGTGGACACGCGGTTGATCGACGCCAGCCGGCCACTGGTTCAATATTGAGCACATGTTGCAAGGCAAGTCCGCGGTGGTGACGGGATCGACCAGCGGGATCGGGTTGGGGATCGCCCGGGCTCTGGCCGCGCAGGGTTGTCAGGTCATGCTGAACGGGTTCGGGGCGGCGGACGAGATCGAAACGCTGCGCGCCGAGCTGGAGCGCGAGCGCGGCGTGAAGGTTGTCTACTCGCCCGCCGACATGAGCCGCCCGTCGGAGATTGCCTCGATGATCGCCGATGCGGCCCGGCTGCTGGGCGGCGTGGACATCCTGGTCAACAACGCCGGCATCCAGCACGTGGCGCCCATCGAGACGTTCCCCGTCGACAAATGGGACGCCATCATCGCCATCAACCTCAGCGCGGCTTTTCACACCATCCGCGCCGCCTTGCCCGGCATGAAAACCAAGGGCTGGGGACGCATCGTCAACATCGCCTCGGCGCACGGGCTGGTCGCCTCGCCTTTCAAGGCGGCCTACGTCGCCGCCAAACACGGCCTGCTGGGGTTGACCAAGACGGTGGCGCTGGAGACGGCGGGAAAAGGGATCACCTGCAACGCCATCTGCCCCGGCTATGTGTTGACGCCGCTGGTGCAACAGCAGATCCAGGACCAATCAAAAGTGCACAAGATCCCGCCCGACGAGGTCATCGCCAAGGTGATCCTGGAACGACAACCGAGCCGCCAGTTCGTCCGCGCCGAAGAGATCGCCGCGCTGACGATCTTCCTGTGCGGCGACGATGCCGCGTCTATCACCGGCAGCGCGCAGAGCATGGACGGCGGCTGGACAGCGCAATAATCGTCGCTGCCGCCATCGCGCTGGGCGTCGGGCCAGGTTGCCAAACCGCTGATCTGCGCGTATAGAATGATGAGCGCGTGGGCATTCGTGCCCGCGCGCAGTCGTGTTCTCCCGCTGCAGTGTTGCGGTGATGTTGAAGAAGCGATGCTCACCGCCCTCAACGGCATTTGCGGTGTGTCCGCCACCCCATGCCGCCGATATCACGCCGCAACGGAGGAACATCATGGATTCGAAAAATCGTCTGACTGCCCAAGGAATTCGCGATCTGAACTACTACGGACCGCGCAGGGTGCCCGTCGTCGCCATCACGCCGGAGGGCCTGCCCTCCACAGAACCCGCGGTCGAACCGACCGTGATCGCCGCCGAGCCGCCCGTGGCCACGCCCGTCGCCGTCGCCGACTAACGCTGCCCGCCCAGCGGGACATCAATGGAACCAGGAGGGCCCGGTAATGCCGTGGCCAAACGACAGGTCGCGGCCCCAGAGCCGGACCTGCGCATCGCGTTCGTGGGCACCTATCCGCCGCGTCGCTGCGGCATCGCCACGTTCACGCGCGATCTGGCTGCCGGCATGCACGCCGCCAACCCGCGGGTGAAACCGATGGTGGTCGCGGTGACCGACGAGGGCGGTCCCTACGAGTATCCGGAGGGCGTCGAGTACGAGGTCCGGCAAGGAACCAAGGGCGACTATGCCCGCGCCGCCGAGCTGGTGAACTACAAGAACGTGCGCTGGGTGTCGGTCCAGCACGAATACGGAATCTTCGGCGGCGACGACGGCGCTTACATCCTGGACATCTTGGGCGCCCTGCGCGTGCCTGCCGTCGTCACGTTACACACCGTCCTCGACAAACCGTCCGAGTCCCAAAAGACGATCGTGCAGCGCATGGCCAAAGCCGCCGTCCTGGTGGTCATGAGCAACACCGCCGCCGATCTGCTGGCCCGCCGTTACGACCTGCAAAACGCCCGCGTCGAGATCATTCCGCACGGGATCCCGGACATGGCGCCCTGCGATCAGGACGTGCTGAAGGCGCGCTTTGGCGTGGCGGGACAGCGCATGCTGCTGACCTTTGGCCTGCTTGGTCCCAGCAAAGGGATCGAGACGGTCATCAGGGCGCTGCCCACGGCGATCGCGGCCTGCCCCGATCTTGTCTACTTCGTGGTGGGCGCCACCCACCCGGCCGTGCTGCGCCAGCACGGCGAGGCCTATCGCACCACGCTGGAACGCGAGGCCGAGCGGCTGGGGGTTCGCGACCACGTGGTGTTCCGCGACCAGTACGTCACCACCGACGAGCTGTGCAGTTACCTGCAGGCGGCCGACATCTTCATCAGCCCGTACCTGAACGAAGCGCAGGTGACCAGCGGCGCCCTGTCGTACGCGATGGGCGCTGGCGCGGCCGCCGTGTCGACGCCTTACTGGCACGCCCAGGAGCTGCTGGCGGACGGCCGCGGCTGCCTGTTCCCCTTTGGGGACAGCGCCGCGCTGGCCAGGACGATCGTGGCGCTGGCCGACGCGCCGGCCGAGCTGAGCCGGGTGCGAACCCAGGCTTACGATTTCACCCGGGCGTTCACCTGGCCCCGCGTGGGCGCGCAGTACCTGAACCTGGGGGCCACATTGCCGGGCACCGTGGCCAAGTTGCCGCGTCGTCGCGACCCACCGCGCGCCAGCACCCTGCCCGAGCTGCGCCTGGACCATCTGCTGCGCATGACCGACGACACCGGCATCATCCAGCACGCCACCTTCAGCGTGCCGGCCCGCGAAAGCGGCTACTGCGTCGACGACAACGCGCGCGCGCTGATCGTCGCGCTGCACGCCGACCGCTTGAGCAGCTCCCGGGACACGAAACAGCTGGTCTCGACGTACATGGGTTTCCTGCACGTGGCGCAGACGGGCGCCGGACGGTTCCGAAACCTCATGACCTATGGCCGCTCGTTCGACAGCGCCGACGTGGGCTCCGAAGACTGCACCGGGCGCGCCCTCTGGTCGCTGGGCATGGCGGTGCACCTGGCGCGCGAAGAAGGGCAACGGCTGCTGGCCCGTCAGATGTTCGAGCGGGGACTGACCTTCGCCACCGAGCTGGGCCCGCGCGGGACCGCCCTCACCATGCTGGGCATCGTCGCCTTTCTGACCGCCCACCCGGAGGTCAAGCCCGCCGCCGATCTGCTGGCGCGCATGTCGGATCGGCTCTGCCGCCAGTATCGCGATCAGGCCACCGCCGACTGGCGCTGGTTCGAGCCGACCCTGACGTACGACAACGCCCTGCTTCCGCTGGCCCTGTGGCGGGCGCACAGAATCATCAAGGACGAGCCGAGCCGGACCGTCGCCCAGGAGACCCTGGAGTTTCTCGAGGCGGCCTGCTTTCGCGACGACGGCCTGCGCCTGGTGGGGAACGCGGGCTGGCACCCGCGCGGCGGGAAGCGGTCGGACTCTGACGAGCAGCCCATCGACGCGGCCGCCTTCGTGCTGGCCTTCCGCGCCGCCTATCTGGTGACCGGCGATCACCGTTACCTGCGCCGCATGCGCGAATCGTTCGCCTGGTTTCTGGGCGCCAATCGGCTGGGCGTGTCCATCTATGACTCGGCCACGGCCGGCTGCCGGGACGGCCTGGGCGCGGCGATGGTCAACTTGAATCAAGGCGCCGAGAGCACGGTTTCATTTCTGCTGTCGTTGATCGAAATGTTGGAGCTGGCCGGAGAAGGCCTGGAATACGCCGAAAAGAAGTAGGGAGTGGACACCTGATGTCGTCGCCGTCGTTGCTAGCGCGAACGTCTCACCGGCTGCTGCACGATCCCAGCCGCGTCATCGCAAAACCATATCTGCCCGGCGAAGAAATATCGGCCGACACCGGCACCCGGGCCGGGTTGCTGATGACGCGCATCCTGGCCCTGTCGGAGCAGGAGGTGTCGCAGATCCTGCAGGACACGCTCCGTCGCTTCGGCACCCGTCACCGGCGGTTCGAGGAGCTTCTGGAACGCCATTTCGCCCTGGTCGAGCATCGCGTGGCCGACCTGGTCCTGTCGCGCGAACGGAGGCTGCTCATCGGCGCCTACTTCACCAACGAGTATTCGGTCGAGGGGGCGGCCCTCTTCAACCCGTCGCTGGTGCTGGCGCCCGATCAGGCCGGCGTGGCGGCGGGCCAGCGACGGTTTGTCATGAGCCTGCGCGCCGTCGGCGAGGGCCACATCTCGTCCATCGAGTTTCGAACCGGCGTCATCGACGGCGCCAGCACCATCAGCTTCGATTCGCTGGGCTCGTCTCTGGTCACCGGCGATCGGGCCCCGCCCGCCTATTACGAGAAGACGCAGTTCAAGGCCAAGCTGATCGAGCTGGACGCCGGCAATGACGTGGCCTGGGCCATCCTCGAGCCGCTGGACGAACACTTCACCCTGGCCGCGCTGGAACAATCGCTGGCCACGCTGGAACGTGACGGCCCGCCCCACGCCATCAGATATGAGACGGCCAAGATCGTGCACGTGCTGGCCACATCCAGCTATGTCACCACGTTCCCCGTCGATTCGGCGCTGTCAGAGCGGTGCATCTTCCCGGCCGGACCGCACGAGACCCACGGCATGGAGGACGCGCGCTTTGTGCTGTTCACCGACGACGACGGCACGGCGACGTACTACGCCACCTATACCGCCTTCGACGGCTACGAGATCATGCCCCAGCTGATCCAGACCAGCGACTTTGTCTCGTTCCGGATCTCGACCCTCAACGGCCCGGCCGCGCAGAACAAGGGCATGGCCCTGTTTCCGCGCCGGGTGGGGGGAAAGTACGTGATGTTGTCGCGCCGCGATCGCGAGAACCTGCACCTGGCCACGTCGACGGACGTGCGCCACTGGGCCGACGTCACCGAGCTGCACCGGCCCACCCATTCGTGGGAGCTCTTGCAGATCGGCAACTGCGGTTCGCCCATCGAGACCGCCGCCGGCTGGCTGGTCATCACCCACGGCGTGGGACCGATGCGGCGCTATGCGATAGGCGCGCTGCTGCTGGACCTTGATGATCCGCGGCGGGTGGTGGGCCAGCTGCGCGAACCGCTGCTGGCGCCCGATGAGACGGAGCGCGAGGGCTATGTCCCCAACGTCGTCTATTCGTGCGGCGCCATGCTCAACGGCGACGATCTGATTCTGCCCTACGGCCTGTCTGACGGCGCGGTGGGCATCGCGGTCATCTCATTGCCGGCGCTGCTTGCCGAACTGCAACGCCCGCCCGGGCCGTGACCCGAGAATTGGCGATGATCGACTGCGGTAATCGACGACGCTCGCCCGACTATTGACGGGTGGTGAGCCAGTGGTGCTCGGCGGTCTTTGCCGCCGCCACCAGCTCAAGGCCGTTGACCTGCCGCCTGGCCTTGACGACGCGCAGGAGCAGCGCCACCAGGCCGGGGCTGGCCATCACCGTGTCCGCGCCGCCGTCCCCTTCGGACAGGGCTTGCACCGCAACGTCCAGGTCGTCGCAAGCGTGCGCCAGCTTGGCGCGCGCGTTGTCCAGCGGCGACGAGGACTCGGTGACGGCTTTCACCGGTCCGCGCCGTTTCGCGCCGGGACCGGGTGGTGGGCGTACCCCTGCCACACAAGAACGCAACACATCCCCACAAGCAGAGCCAAACCACCAACCGCGATCATAGGGTTACCTCATTCCAAAATTTTGTTTCAGCTGACTGCCTGATTGTCGATCGGCGCCACGGCCGTCAGCGCGTCGGCGGGCGGCGGCAGCGTCTTCAGATACTCCTCCAGCCGTCGTCGCGCGGCCCGGAACCCGTTGCGAATGGCCACGTAGAGATCTTCGTGGGAGGCGTTGCTGGGATGTTCGTGCGACACCACCACCACGGCGCCGTCGGGCATCGACAGATCCATGCGGACCCGGTACACGCGCAGCTTGCGGTGCTCGTCGACGCCCTCTATCAGGACATGCCCGCCGGTCATCTGGCTGGTCAACGTCCCCAATCTCAACAACCAGGCCCGCACCTCGACCCTGGCCGCCTCGACGGCGTCCATTCCCACAAAGCTGATCTGACAAGCTACGTCCGTCATCTAACTCCCATCGTGTTTTCTGCTGAGGCGACCCGGTCCTGAGGCGACCCGGCGGCCTAGTCGGCGCCGGGGCCTTCTGCCGGGCTGTCCTTCGATTTTTCGGCGATCAGCGCCTCCGTCGTCAACATCAATGAGGCAACCGAGGCGGCATTTTGCAGGGCCACCCGCACAACCTTGGTGGGGTCGATGACGCCGGCTTTCACCAGGTCCTCGTACTCTTCCTTGGCGGCGTTGAACCCGAATGACCCCGAGCCATTCTTGACCTTCTCGACGACGATGGCGCCGTCGACGCCGGCGTTGCGCGCGATCTGGCGCAGCGGCTCTTCCACCGCGCGACGGATAACGTTGACGCCATAGCGGCGATCGTCATCGAATTTCAGGCTGGCCAGCGACGACAGCGCTCGGATCAGCGCCACGCCGCCGCCGGGGACGATGCCCTCTTCGATGGCGGCCCGGGTGGCGTGCAGAGCGTCCTCGACGCGGGCCTTCTTCTCTTTCATCTCCGACTCGGTGGCCGCGCCCACCTTGACGATGGCCACGCCGCCCACCAGCTTGGCCACCCGCTCTTGCAGCTTCTCGCTGTCGTACTCGGACGTGGAGGCCTCCAGCTGCACGCGCAGCTGGCTGACCCGCGCCGCCAGCTCGGCCTTCTTCCCGCCACCCTCGACGATGATGGTGTTGTCCTTGCTGACGGTGATGCGTTTGGCGCGCCCCAGGCTCTTCAGGGTGACGCTCTCGATCTTGACGCCCAGGTCCTCGGTGATGGCCTGGCCGCCGGTCAGGACGGCGATGTCCTGCAACACCTCTTTGCGGCGATCGCCAAAGCCGGGCGCCTTGACGGCGCAGACGTTGACGGTGCCACGCAGCTTGTTCACCACCAGCGTCGCCAGCGCCTCGCCGTCGATGTCCTCGGCGATGATCAGCAGCGGCTTCTTCTCCTTGGCCACCTGCTCCAGCACCGGCAGGATCTCGATCAGGCTGGACAGACGTTTCTCGTAGACCAGCACCAGACAGTCATCCAGCACCGCTTCCATCCGTTCGGCGTCGGTGACGAAGTACGGCGACAGATAGCCGCGGTCGAACTGCATCCCCTCCACCACCTCCAGCGTGGTCTCCATGGAGGTCGCTTCCTCGACGGTGACGACCCCCTCCTTGCCGACCCGTTCCATGGCCTGGGCCAGGATGTCGCCGATGACGTGGTCGCCGTTGGCGCTGATGGCGCCCACCTGGGCGATCTCCGTCTTGCCGCGGGTCGGCTTGGACTGCGTCTTCAGGTGCTCGAC
The DNA here is from genome assembly GCA_034666225.1 of Myxococcales bacterium. GTDB lineage: Bacteria > Myxococcota_A > Polyangia > Fen-1088 > Fen-1088 > DATKEU01. The sequence goes on along the minus strand of JAXDMH010000482.1, from coordinate 808 downwards.
GATCTTCGCCACGGCCGCGTCGATGCCGCGCTTCAAGTCCATCGGGTTGTGCCCCGCGCTGACCAGCTTGCAGCCCTCGGTATAGATGGCCTGCGCCAGCACGGTCGCGGTGGTGGTGCCGTCACCGGCCACGTCGGAGGTCTTTGAAGCGACCTCCTTGACCATCTGGGCGCCCAGATTGGCCAGACGATCTTCCAGCTCGATCTCCTTGGCGACGGTGACGCCGTCCTTGGTGACGGTGGGCGAGCCCCACGATTTCTGGATGATGACGTTGCGGCCGCGCGGGCCCAAAGTCACTTTCACAGTATCTGCGAGAATATCGAGCCCGCGGCCGATCCTGCTTCGTGCGCTGTCGGAATAAACAATGTTCTTCGCTGCCATGGTGTCCGGTGCCTTCCTGGTACTGACGGTCTGGGAAAAATTTGTCTTTGGGCCGCGCCGACTTTGCCCTGGCTACGCTTGGTTGCCGTTTCGGGCGCTGTTTCGGGCGGTTGGTGGATCGACTCGTAGGCGCCAGCAGAAACCACAAACAGTCGCTGTCGGCATCATCGTCTTGCCGCAGAACGAACAGACGACGCGGGCGTCGTCTGGTGCCGCGGTGGGAGTCTCCGGTGACAGACCGTGAACATGACGGTGCCGACCGCTGCCCGGCCCATCAAGATCACACGTCGAGCCTGTCAATCGTTCCATGGTGTCCTCCCGGGCGGGGTCCACCAGGTCGCTAGGCTGGCCAGTTGGCTGCAGCCCACTCCGCGAAGGGCTCCAGTCCCTAGTCCTTACTCTGCTGGACCCCCATACGCAAGGAACG
>JAXDMH010000481.1:0-10750 GCA_034666225.1 Myxococcales bacterium | reverse complement strand
CATTGATACCGAGGTGTCATCGGAATGAAGCATCGAGTTGTCATTTTCGCCACCGCAGATGAACACCGACTTTTGAGAGTCCAGAAGAACGTCGGATGACGACGAGCGCTTATAGCTGCCCTTTGTGAATTTGAGCTCTCTGGCATATCCCCAAGCGACACTCCAGGAGGCAGACAAGGAAACGGCGCCGCCAGCGGCAAATGAAAGCTTCACGCCTCCCGAAACGGACACTTCCGCGCCGACCGTCACGCTGCCCCCAATACCAGCTTTGACGCCGAGCCACCGACCTCTATCAAATGAAAAACTCTCGCCTTTGGTATACGAGATCTTCTTGCCGAATGAATACGACTCGCTGTCGTAACTGCAAGACGCTTTGGTGCTGTGCGTAAAGTCGCGGCTGCTCTTTCCCAACTGCAACACCGAATAGTGGGACGGGCTGTGGAACGACATGTGTTCGTTACCGGGCGTTCCGTCCATCACGATCTCGTTGCCGAAGTGATCGCGGATGATGCTCTTGTGCTTGTTGTCCGGCAGCTTGAGGGGCGGCATGTTGTTGGCGTTGTAGACGCGCCCCACCACGATGGGCCGATCCGGATCGCCCTCCATGAAGCCGACCAGGACCTCCTGGCCGATGTGGGGCAGGAACATTCCGCCCCAGTTGGCGCCGGCCCAGTTCTGCGACACACGCACCCAGCACGAGCTGTCTTCGTTCGACTTTCCGTCGCGATCCCAGTGAAATTGGATGCGCACGCGGCCGTATGAATCGGTGTCCACCTTCTCGCCGCTCTTGCCGACCACCACGGCGGACTGCGGTCCTTGAATCAGCGGCTTGGGGGTGGTGCGGGGGGGACGGAAATGGTGCTTGCTGTTGATGGCGCGAATTGAACTTTGATAGGTGACTTCGGAATCGCCGCCGCTGCTATAGCTGTCCATGTGCAGCGAGGTGCTGCCTTCGATGATCAGGTACTCTGTCTTGGCCATCTCGTCGCGCGGGCCGTCTGTCACCTTGAACAGCGCCCCGGCGAACAGCCCACGCGCATTGGTCTCCGCGCTGATCACTTCATATTGCGCGTGCTGCTCTTCGATCCGGATGCGGGCATAGTCCTGGATGTTATCGGGGGCGTACTTGGTTTGCTGAACGACGGGCTCGGGGTAATCGTAAATCTCGTAGTCGGGGGTCACCGCCATGGCGTGCTTGCGCTCTACCTCGCTGCCGGACGCGCGATGCAGCTTGGCAGTGGGAGTGGTGAAATCAAAGTCGCGGCCTGCGTAGGTGCCGGGTAGGACCATCCGGGTGCTGTTCCAGGTCCAGATTCCCTCGTCATAGTGTTCTTGGCTGGCGCCGCGACGAAAAATGATCTGTTCGTACCCAGGAACCTTCGGGTGACCGGTCAGGGAGTCCGCCAGGACCAGTGTGTGTTTGTCGGCCTCGTGCGTGAAGAAATAGTGGATACCTTCGTACTCCAGCAGGCGCGACACAAAGTTAAAGTCGGTCTCTCGATACTGAACGCAAAAATCCCAAGGCAGATAGTTCCCGCGGTTTGGATGCCCAAGGTGGCTATCGATATGCGCCAGTTGATGCTTGTCTTTCAGAAAATCCATCACGATGACCGGCACCGATTTGTGCTGAAAGACGCGGCAGTCTCTGGCTCGCGTCAGCCGCCAGAGGTGCGGGCGCAGGATGGCGCGATAAAGAGCCATCTCGCCTTCGCTGCCGGCGTAGCTGAAACTGGCCACGTAACCGTGGAAGTGGCGCTCTTTCCCGTTCGACAGCAGGACGCTGATCGACATCTCCTTTCCCAGGACCGCGTCCAGATCGATGGTGTGGCTGTGACTGAGCAGTTCGACGCGAAACTCGAACAACTGGCTGAGACCTTCCGTCGCCGACAGGGACCGGAACAGCAGCGCCTGTTGGCCGGACAGCGACGCGAAGTTGACCTGTATCTCTCGGGCGGTTAGCACCGCCGCATCATATCAAACGTTCAGGCTGCTACGAAGGATTCCCTGGGCAGTGCGACGTCCGTCACAGTTTCCGGCAGAACGCCTTGATCTGGCCGTCGAGAATCTGGCGGATCTCGTCTTCTACGTACTTGAACTCGTCGGATTTCGGATAGCGTTCCAGCCCGCCTTGCAACTTGGCGATGCCCTCCTCGGGGCGGCCCAGGAAGACCAGCGCGCGGGCGTACTCTTGCAGAACGCGCATGGTGTTTCGTTCTTTGTACTGGTCATCTCTCTTGTCCAGGTAATCCAGCGCTTGCTTGTAGACCTGCGGTACCAGCTTCGGGTAGGCCGGGTCCAGCTGGTAAAAACAGGCGGCGTCTCGGCCCTGCATTGAAGAAACCAGATGGATCGACGGATCGTTGGACATCAAAAGCTTGCCCACCTCGCGCAGGACCTCGGATGGGTCGTAGGAAAAGGGAAAGGGGTTGCCGGGCATCTTGATGCCGATCTCCTCGGCCAGCTTTGCATCCTCGTCGGAGTACGTGCCAAGGTGAAGATTGCTTGGATATCCCGAGAGGGACTTGGTCTCGTCAAACAACTTCATCTGGTTGTCGACGTGAGCGCGCAGAGCGTCCTTGTAGTCCGCGGTCGGGCGCCCCTGGTCGATGGCATGTGCGACCTTGGTGAGGTGGTACTGACCCAGAACGATGCGGTAGGACAGGTTGCGTTCTGACGTGGCGGCGTTGCCTTTGGCCACCGCTGCCTGCGCGTGCTCCAGCAACGTCTGGTCGGACCTGGACAGCAGACTGGTCCGGCGGTTCTTGGCGTCAAAGAGGGCCTTCATGATCTGCCGGTAGCGATCCTTGCCCAGCTGAAAATCAGGGCTGGCACCGACCACCTCGCGCATCTTCTTCGACGCCGCATCCAGATCGCCGCGATCGTTGGCGTCCAGGCCTTTCGAGTAATCCAAGAGAACGCCCAGGTTGTCGACCTTGTTCTTGCGGGCGCTGGCGTTGACCGCCCCCGAGTCGGCGGGCGACAGCACGCCCGTCAAACCGTCGATCAGCTTGGCCGTCAACTGTTGCTGCAAATCGAAGAACTTATCTTTGGTTCCAGTGACGCTGGCGGATTTGACGATGGTGGCGTTCTCGATCTTGATCATTCGAACATCCATGCGGATGTTGGGGTCGAAAGAGGTGAACGAACCCGTCACCGCGTATGCCGCTCCCGTCCCTTTGCCGATGCGCTGGGCTGTCTTGGGATCGAAGTATTTCTTGCGCTGCAACTTCAGTTCGGACAGCAGGGCCTCCAGTTTCTCGCGCTCGACCACGCGAAGGCTGGACACTGCGGAGAGGTCCGTGATCATCATGTCGGCCAATCCTTTGGCCAGGCTGTCGTATTCGCCGTTTCCGGAGTCGTTGTCGAAATACAGCACCATCACCGCCGTGCGCCCGGACTCCCCGGCTTGTGCAGCGGACGGCAAGAGCCCAGGTGCAAGCAAGAGAAGCCCCAGAAAGGAAAAGCGGATCATGTCGCGACCATAGCGTGCGTTGCGTTCGGGCGGAACCTTGACAAGGCGGAGTGCGTGCCGGACCATGCGGCGCCGATGGTACGAGGACTTGCTCTCAATGTGGCTTTGATCACATTGACAGTGCTGGCGCCGACAACAGGGACAATCGGAACAACGGCCAGCGCCGCCGGTGGCGCGTCCAACCATTCGACCGCCACCGTGGCGGTCATGTACTTCGACTACGCCGGTCACGATCAATCGCTGGAGCCGCTTCGCAAGGGCCTTGCGCAGATCCTGATCACCGATCTGGCGACGGCCGGCACCGTTCGCGTCGTCGAGCGCGACCGGCTGCAGGCAGTGCTGGACGAACAGAAGTTGGGCAAGAGCGGCAAGCTGGACGCCAGCACCGCCGCCCGAATCGGAAAGCTGCTGGGCGCGCGGTATCTGGTGCTGGGCAGTTACTTTGATGCGATGGGCGCCTTCAGAGTGGATGCGCGTCTGGTCAAGGTAGAGACCGGAGAGATCGTCAAATCCATCGGCGCCAGCGGAAAATCGGATGACTTCTTGGCGCTGGAGCAAAAGATCGCCGAGGGCCTGCGGGCGGCGGTCGAGAACCTGGCTCCCGTGGATGCCCGGCGACCCGAACAAGGCGCCGAAGGTCGGCCGGGTCCAAAGCGGCCCCAGCGCCTGAACACCGGGACCGCGGTGACGTACGGCCGCGCCTTGGTGGCCGTGGACAGTGGGGACAAGAAGACCGCCCGCGCGCTGTTTCGTGACGTGTTGGCCGCGCAACCTGATTTCGAGCTGGCGCAGCGCGATCTGGATCGTTTGATCCAGTGATTGACCTGGCGCTATCGGCGCGGTCGTCCGCCGTCAGCGTTTTGGCTTGCAGACAGCGGCCGCGGATGAATGACCCAGGGCGGACGCGCGGCAGAACGCATCGTTGGCGCGTCGGGGATCGCGCGAGGACAGGGCGCGGCCCAGCTGCCACCAGCCGTCGGCGCTGTCGGGGTGGTGCTTGACCTCAGCCTCCAGCGACGCCACAGCGCCGGCCTGATTGCCCATCTTCCGTTGGGCCTCTGCCTGGACCAAAAAAACGTGGGGATAGTTGGGATCTACGCGGGCAATCGCCGCAAAGCTGGCCAGCGCATCGGCGTTTCGGTCCTGGCGGAGCTGGACCAGACCCAGATTGAACCGAGGAGCCAGGTAGTCGGGCGCCAGCGCCAGCGCCGCCTGGTACGCCGCCTCCGCTGGCCCCAGCTGCTGCATCTTTTGCAAAGCGTTCCCGCGCAGATTCTGGCCGACCGCCGCCGCCGGGCAGAGCGCCAGCAGACGGGCGCTGGCCTTGGCGGAAGCATCGGGGTCGGTGGTCTGATTGGCTCGGGCCTCCAGCATCCAGCGCTCGGCCACGCCGTCGGACAGGGCGGAGAGCAAGCTCAATCCGTGCGCGCGCTCGATCGCGGTGGCACCGGGCGCCAGCTGGCCGGCCGCGGTCGCCAACATTTGCAGGGCCTGGCGATCGCCGGTCCGACACGCCTCGGGCCACGGGGGCTCGGATCTGTCCCGCAGAAACGGAGCGAGCTTGGTCAGATCGGCCGACGGGTAAGCCGTCGCGGCGGCCTCGGCAGCGGGAGTTGCCTTCAGGTCGATCGTAGTGGGCGTCGCGGGGTTCGTGTTCGTCCGTCCGCGCAGAACCACCAGCGCGCCGGCTGCGACCAGGGCCAGGACAACTACCACCAGCAGCGGCGCCTTGCTGGCGCGGGGAGGGAGCGACGTTCTGTCGGGCAAAGGCGCCACCGCCCTTGGCTGCTGCGCCGCCAAGGCTTGCGGGGATTGATGCAGCACCTGAGTCTGGCCGACGACAGGCGATTCCAGCTTTGCATCGTCGCGCACCGGCGTTCGGGCCGGTTGCACCACGTTGCCGCCCGGCGCGGGGACCCCTTCGGGGAGCAGGATCAGCGCGCCGAACTGGGCACAAGGGATCCCCAGAAGGCTTTCGATCTGACGCACGACCTCGACCATCGACTGCGGCCTGGCGTCCAGAGGCTTGGCCAGCATGCGCATCACCAGATCGTTGACCGCCGCCGCCACTGTCGGCACCAGCGTCGCCAGGACAGGCGGTTCTTCCGACAGGTGCGCGGCGATCATCTCGCCCGCGCCGGCGCGCACGAACGGCGGGCGACCGCTCAGCAGCTCGAACAAGATGCAGCCCAGAGAATAGATGTCGGTGCGATGATCGATGAGGCCCGCTCCGCGGCATTGCTCGGGCGACATGTAGCAAGGCGTTCCCAGCAGGCTGCCGGTCCTGGTCTTTGCGCTGGCAGCGCCCCCGTCGTCGGCGCCGATCAGCTTTGCGATGCCGAAGTCGAGGACCTTCACGTTCAGCGACTGTCGGTCGTCGGGCGGCCAGCTCAGGAAGACATTGTCCGGTTTGAGGTCGCGATGAACGATCCCTTTGGCGTGCGCCGCCACCAGCGCGTCGGCCACCTGGCCGGCGATGGCCAGTGCGGCGGCGGGTTGACGCTGAAAGCTGCCGATTCGCGCCAGGCACTGGCCAAGGCTCTCGCCCTGCAGGTACTCCATGACGATATAGGCGCGGCCGCTGGGATGAACGTCGCAGTCCAAGATCTCGACGACGTTTGGGTGCCGAAGCAGCCCGGTGGCTCGTGCCTCGGTGAAGAAGCGCCTGACGACGTCCTGGTTGGCCGTCAGCTCGGGCAGCAACATCTTGATCGCCGCTTGCCGGCCGATGTGGACGTGCCTGGCCAGGTAGACCTCGCCCATCCCGCCGCCGCCCAGAAACCGGAGAATCTCGTAGGCTCCGATTCTTTCGCCGGCTACGAACATGGACCCCGGTCGCGGAGATTCGTGGTGCTCACCTTGCGCTCGGCATCCTAACTGTTTTCGCCGTGGTGAGGACCCCGCAAACCGAGCATTCATCAACTGAACGAGAGGACTCGCGAGCGCCTCCTTCGCCTTCCGTCAACCGCGGCTTGATTTTCCTAGGTGCCTTCCGATGTGACGGAAACGCCCTTGTAAAAGTAATAGTCGGCCGTGTAGTCGACCGATCGGGTGGTGCCGATTGTGTTGACGTCGCATCCGGTGCCAGGCGCCACGCCCTTGGTCGTGTTGAGACGCTGGACATACGCGATGTCCGTGAAGACGCCGCTACCGGTGTGCTTGACGATCTTCAACTGCAACCACGGAATCGCATCCGAGAGCGGCGAATTGACTTGCCCGATCTTGGAGCCCACCGCGCCGCTGCCGTCGGTCGACAGCCATGTCGGCCCGCCGAAATGCATGCCGATGGGCGTATTGTTCTCGTCGTAGAGCCGGGCGTCGGGCGCCTTGAGAACCCAGGCGTACTTCGGCGCGCCAGCGGAGCCTCCGGTGGCGCCCGCCGTCGAGGCGGTGCACGTGTACACCTGCACGCCTCGTGCGTGGGCCCGGAACTTTAACGACGCTCCCGCCTGGGCCGCAATTGCACCCGGGATAGGGATCGTCTGGAATGGAGCGACCACGGCAGATGACGGTGTCTCTCCGGCCGACCCCACGATGGGAGCTGCTTGCGATGCATCAGCTGCGACGATGATGAACGCCGCCGATCCCAGTACCATTGCCAATCCGGTGACCTTCGATGTCATGGCTTCTCCCCCTTTTTTGATTGTTGGCGGCGGATGCCGCAGTTCAGAGCGTTTGCAAGAAGGCCGTCAGATCCGAAACATCGGACGGCTGAAGCTGTGACGTGTGGCCGTGTTTGTCGCCGCCGCCGCAGGTGCCAAAGCGATCGGCCAGCCGTGAGGCGCATCCATTGTGCAGATACGGCGCGCGCCAGCCGACGCCGCGCAACGACGGCACTTGCAGCTTTCCACCTGTACCCACGTCGACGGTCAGGTTGTTCGTGAAGAGGGGACCGGCGTGGCACGCGCCGCAACCGACGGCCGCGCTTGCGAACAGCCTGCGGCCGCGATCGACCGCGCTGACGTTGGTCGGGGCGGGAACGGGCAGTTCCGGAACGCCGTCCAGCCAGCGAAGCAGGGCCGCGCTCTGTGCCTGGCTGAGCATCGGGCCGGACATCCGACCCACGAAGACGGCCTGCACCAGTCGGGGGAAATCGGCCATGTCACCGTCCCAGTGAAATGGCTCGGTTCCCGACAGACCGCCGCGCAACGACTGCGTTCGGCGCGCCCCGAGGCACGCGAAGTTCCACACGCGGCCGTCCTCGCCCCCTTCAGGATGGCAAGACGCGCACGCGATGCCGCCGCCGGCGTTCACGTGAAAGAGCAGATGCCCACTGTCGGCCGTTGACTCTGCGGAGAGTGAGATCGCCCCTTTGCCGTCCGAGGTCCACAGCGCGGCCGGTTCGCGGCTCAGCGAGACGATGATTCCGTCAGGCTGGTAGGCCACCGCCACCACCTGACCCGGCGGCTGATCCGGGAGGCCGCCGACCTCGACAACCATGGGCGGCGGCCCGACAACTGGGTTCATGAACACGCACCCGTCGCCGGGCGGCGGCACCGTCGACGGCAGCACGGTCGACAGCGATGCGACCAGGAGCTGCGGCAGCGGCGTGTGGGCGTTGCCGGCGGAGGCGATGACGACGGACAGTCTGTCGGGCGAGACGGCGACGTCGACACCCAAGGTGACCGACGCCAGGCTGGGCGATGTGTCCACGGCACCTTCCGACGAAACCAGCGTCGTTGCGGACTCGACGATGCCGCCACAGCCTTTGCTCCCCGCATAGCCTCCGGGGCTGGGATCCACTACGTCGTCCACACCCCGTTGATGCAGCATCAGCGCACGGTCATCCCCGAACGGCACCATTCGCCAGGCCACCGCCGGGCTGAGCGACCGGGGTACCTTCGTCGATGACAAACCGCTGCGCGCTGGCGGGCGAAGGGTTTGCGTCACGTTTCCGCCTTCGTCGATAACCAAGGCGTCGGCGTGGCGAAAGGTGCTGACGAGAAGAGCGCCAGCTTTCGTTGCGACGACGTCACGCAGATCGCGTTCGAGCGTGAGCACACGGAACACGCCGCCAGCAGCGTGCAGCGAAACCAGCAGCCCGTCGGCGCAAGCGACGTGCACCAGATCTTTTGAGGGTGCATAGGCGAGGCCGCGCGGCGCCGCACAGACGGACTCGCGCGCTTTCACCTGCCCGGTGATGGGATCGAATGTCGCGACGGCACCACCCCGGCGCAGCGCCACGTGGATATCACCCGCTGCATCGGCAACAAGACGTCCTGGCTCGTCGCCCGGCTGCAGGCTCACCGTGGCACGCACACGCCGCGCCTTCAGATCGACGATATAGACGACGTCGCGGTCGGGATCGGACGCGGCGGCAGTATCTCCTCCCGGAAGCACCAGCAACGTTCCGCCACTGAGCGGTCGGGGTGGCGTCGCAGCGCTGATGATCGGGCCGGTCAAATCGGGAGCAAAAGGCGTCGTCGCTGGCGGCGCAGACCGCGCCATGCCTGGAACGCAATTGGTCGTCGCGGCCATTCCAGCGGAGCCGCCCACGCCGTTCGACGACGCGGGAGGCGTGCTCCGGGGTATGGCATTCGGACTGTAGGGCACGAAGGACGCCGGGGTAGCCCCAGCGCCAGGGGTCGTGCCCGGAGAGGTCGGCTCGGAGGTGGTGCATGCCATGCCCAGCGACACAAAGGCGACAGCGCTGCTGATCATCGTCTGGCGAGTCATTTGGGATCCTCCGAGCTGGTCGTTGAAAAGATGAGGGTTCGGGGACGACCGCTAGCGGTTGTTCGCGACGAGAGGCGGTGGAGACGCTCCCTTTCGCGCGTGCCAGAGCACCTCGATGCTCCGCTGACCCGAGGTTGCCAGGCATGCGACCTTGCCCTCGGCGACCGCCACGTTTTCGATCCGGTCAGCGCGAAGAACCGCGCCCGAGTCCATGCCCGCGCCCGCGGTCGCCGCCGGCGCGCAGTCGCGATCCGTGCCCGTCACTGCGTCGGCCAGATAGAGCGTGCCGCCGGCAAAAGCAGAGTACGCGTGAATGTCGACCGGGCCTGCGACGACGGCTTTCACCGACATCTTTTCCACCACCACCGAACCGCGCCGAGCAGTGGCGGCATCGGTGGAACTGGCCAGCCGGGTGCTGGCGCAACCGAACGTGAGCGACGAGAGCAGGAACAGAATCGAGATGGTCTTCATTGTGGCCTCCATGCCTGCCCTCATGAGCAAGGCTGGTGCCAGGATGCAACCCGCTGAAACGTGCAGCTTTCACGCCGGGGCGCCGGCCGATTCGGTCAATTCGTCCGATTGCGACTGACCGACGTCGGTCAGTCTGAAGGAAACCTTCCGCGGCCTCAGCTGGCGTCGCGTTTCAGCGAGCTGGCCGTAGTGCCGGAGCCGCCGCCGCTGCGCAGCTCGGCGCCAAAGAGCGCATTCATCAATGTGGCCAGGCTGGCTTTGGTGCCGGGTGGCACGTGCGGCTGCAAATCAGCCGCAAAGTCCTCTGCGGTCGCATAGCGGTCGACGGGATCGGGCATCAGCGCCTTCTTGAGGATGCGCGCCGCGACCGGTGGCAACCGATCGACGCGCGAGAAATGCTCCGAGGTGGGACCGCTGGCCGCCCCATAGAAGACCTCGGCGGTCGTACCGCCGACATAGAACTCCTCGCCCGACAGGGCACGGAACATGACCAGACCGAGAGAGAACAGATCCGCGCGCCGATCGACGGACAGCCCGCGGGCCTGCTCGGGCGCCATGAAGGCGGCGTTGCCTTTGACGTTACCGATGTCGGTGTGCGAGACCCGACTGGAGCTGATGGTCTTGACGATGCCAAAGTCGATCAGCTTCACCTCACCGATGCGGCTCACCACGATGTTCCCCGGCGCAATGTCGCGGTGAACCAGATTGATCGGCTCGCCATCGTCGTTCGTCTTGTCGTGGGCGTAGCCCAGCGCCTGCAGGATCTCGTATGCGATGTAGAAGGTCGTCGCGACGTCGAGCGGCTCGCCCAGACGCTCCTGGGTGCGTTCGCAGAGCTGCGCGATGTTACGGCCGATGATGTATTCCTGCGCGATGAAATAGCCGTCGCCCACGCGACCAAAATCGAATACGGGAACGATGTTCGAGTGCACCAGCGTCGACCCGAGTTTCGCCTCGTCGATGAACTGGTCGACGGCGGCGCGGTTCAACGCAAGCTCGGGTTTGAGGCGCTTGAGCACGAAGGTCCGCTGGAAGCCCTCGGGACCGGTCAGGGCCGCCCGGTAGATGTCGCACATGCCGCCTGAGCCAAGGCGATCGAGCACGGTGTACCGACCGAACATCTGGGCCTCG
>JAXDMH010000480.1:0-12758 GCA_034666225.1 Myxococcales bacterium | reverse complement strand
CACGAGCTTTGTCACGCGCTGGTCGAAGGGCAGGGCCGCCGAGAGTTGCCTGATTGGGGGCTGCCCCTCACCGACGGCGACGTCTGCCGAGAGCACGCTTGCTTGCGGGTGCAAGCACGGCTGGCCGATGAATGTGGCTTGCGCGAATTGATGGCTCCCACCACCGAATACCGCGCCTATTACCAGGCGCTCCCGAAAGATCCCGTTCGCGGTGACGTGAGCGACCCGGCCAGCGGCATTGCGGCGGCGACTCTGGCGGCCGAGACAACCTCGGGGTCATTGTGGGTCTCGACGTTGCGCCAGGCGCTGGCCGCGACCGCGACGAACGTGAGCGGCGCCGGCACCGTCGAGCGACATCCGCTGGGATTTGCCCTGGGCACCGCGGGCGAGACATGCGGGACCTGCGCCTGGCTTTACGTCGGCGGGCGAGGGCGTCCCGTCGAGCGCTGTCGTCAGGCGACCGAGAATGAGGGTGACGCCACGTCGGCCGCCCGGACCAGCGGCGCGTTTGCCGCCTGCGAGAAGTGGGAACCGCCGGTCGACTGTGCAACCTGCGGCGCCTGCTGTCGCGAGGCCTACCACGTGGTCAGCGTCTCGATGCGCGATCCTGTGGTGTGGCGGCAGCCCGACATGATCGTGCGACGAGGATATCGATTCGAGATGTTGCGTACCGACGATCGCTGCGCGGCGCTGGAGGTGGATCGATCACGATCGCAAACGCCGCCCGCAGACCACAGCGGCACCCCCGACGCGGAGACGCGCTACCGCTGCCGCATTTACCAGGACAGGCCGACAACCTGCCGTGATTTTGCCGCCGGCGGCCATCATTGTTTGCACGCCCGTCGACGCGTGGGATTGAGTCGCTAGAGACGACGGCCGCGCTAGTGATGGCGGGGCAGAGCGGCAAACGGTTAGTTCCAAAGAATGTCTGAACTGGTTGAACTGTTTCTGCCGATTGATGCCGCCGACGAGCCGCTGGAGCCGCGGCTGGAACGCGCGCTCGGCTGGAGCGCCGGCTCTATTGGCGAGTGGCGTCTGGTGCGTCGCTCGCTTGACGCGCGCAAGGGCCGGCCGCTCGGGTATCGCCTGCGCGCCGCCGTGGCCCGCGTCGGCGAGGTCCTCGAGGACGGCACGATCGCCAGGCGGCCTGTCGCTTCGTGGGCGACCGGTGTTTCGCTGCCGCGCGTGGTGATCGTTGGTTCGGGGCCCGCCGGCAGCTGGGCGGCCTTGCGCCTGGTCGAGGCCGGTGTGACGTCGACGATTGTGGAGCTGGGCAAACCGGTGCAGCCGCGGCGGCGCGACCTGGCCCTGGCCAATCGCGGTGCGCTCGACCCACTGTCCAACTATTGTTTCGGCGAAGGCGGCGCGGGCACCTACTCCGACGGCAAGCTCTACACGCGCTCAAAAGATCGCCCGGGCATCGCGGCGGTCCTGGCCGATCTGGTCCGTTTCGGCGCGCCGGCCGAGATCGAAGCCGACTCTCGCCCGCACGTCGGATCGAATCGTCTGCCCCAGGTCCTCACCACCCTGCGCCAGCACCTGGAATCGCAGGGCGTGAGCTATCGCTTCGAGACGGCAGCGGCGGGTCTGGTCGTCGAGAATGGGCGGGTGAAGGCGTTGCGCCTGCTGGGCGGCGACGAGATTGCCGCCGACGCCGTCGTGCTGGCCGTCGGACATTCGGCACGCGCGGTCTATCGCTGGTTGGCCGCGGACGGCATCGCCCTGGAAAGAAAATCGATCGCGGTCGGCGTTCGCATCGAACATCCGCAGCCATTGATCGATCGCATCCAGTATGGCCGCGCCGCCGGACACCCCAAGCTGCCGCCCGCCTTTTACGAGTTGACCGCCGAAGGACAGGGGCGCGGTGTGTACAGCTTCTGCATGTGCCCGGGCGGCTGGATCGTTCCGGCCGCGACGGAGACCGACGGCGTGGTGGTCAACGGCATGAGCCTGTCGCGCCGCGATTCGCCGTTCGCCAACGCCGGATTGGTGGCCACCATCGGCGTCGATGACTTTGGTCCCGCCGCCGCCGGTCCGTTGGCCGGCGTGGAATTTCAACAGGCCATCGAAGTCGCGGCGGCTGCCAGCGGCGGCGGCGAGTTGCGCGCCCCGGCGCAACGGTTGGAAGATTTTCTGGCCGCGCGCGCCAGCAAAAGCGCGGGAGCCAGCAGCTATCGGCCCGGCGTCAATCCCGGCGATCTGCGCGCCGTGTTGCCCCCGCCGGTGGCGACGGCGCTGCAAGACGGGTTGCGCCAGATCGGTTCGCGCCTGCCGGCCTTCTTGCACCCGGACGCCTTGCTGATCGCCGCAGAGACGCGCACCAGCGCGCCGTTACGCATTCTCCGCCACCCCGAATCGCTGCAATCACCGTCGGTGGCTGGTCTCTATCCCGCGGGCGAAGGGGCCGGCTATGCCGGCGGCATCATCAGCGCAGCGCTGGACGGCGTGCGCGTGGCCGATGCGATCCTGGCCGGCGGATCAAAGCGCTAGTCAGCTGGCGACCGCGCGATCAGCGACCGGGCCCGCCCGACGTCGATGTCGGCGGCAGCACCATGGCCGGGTCGCTCAGGTGCGAAAGAACCTTGCTTAACCAGCGCTTCTGCTCGTCGCTGATCACGTCGAAGCGGACACCGGCAATGTGCGCGCCTTGGTCCAGATCGCCGGACCAGACGACGTGTCCTTTGACCCACAACGGCGGCATATGCTCTTCGACGTCGTCGACGACCAAGAAGAGACCGAGCGCGATCTCCTCGCCTTCGCCCAGCGGACGATCCGAAACAATACCGGCGCCGCCCTCCGACAGATCGCGCGTGGTGGCGGTGAAGACAATGCGCGGCGTCCGCACCTCGGCGGACATGCGGACATTCAGCCGCCGATGTTGCCTTTGCCGCCGCGTCGATTCGGATGACGACGCGAGCGCCTTCGACTTGGATCCCGGCGCCTGCGGCGGTGGTGGCGGGGGAGGTGCAGGGGGCTGAGCCATTTGATTTACAGTCGCTCACGGACGAAACGGATCGTCGGGGTCGGATTGGCGATCAGTGTCCTCGCGGCCGTTCTCAAAAGGGTCTTCCGCGTTCGTCGTTCCGTCAAGCAGTCCCATGAACATGTCCAGGTAACGGGCGCGTTCCTGGTTGACGTCGATGAACATGACGCCGACCTGATACGACCCGAACATGGCCGTGCACCAGGCGGTGCGGCCCCGCAACAGCAGAGGCTCTGATACGCCCCCCGCCGCGAAAGTCAGCACCAGCTCGATGGCGATGTCGCCTTCGGCAGCGATCTGCTCCTTCGAAATAAGGCACAGCCCGGATCGCGAGATGTCGCGGGTGCGGGCGGCCAGCTTACGATCCCCCACCGTCACCGACACCTGGATGTCCGCCTGGAAGCGACGGTGCTGCCGCGCGTCCTTCATTCGTTCATGGGGTTTGGCTGGCCGCATTGGATGTTCGTGTCGTTCGCGGGCGCGAAAACGCCCCTCCCGTCAACGCGTCCAGCTCCGCTTCTATCTCCTGGATTCTCAGCTCGCGGCGAAGTCGGAGCGTAATGTCGGGGGAATCGGATGTTGCCGCCTCGGTCTTGAGCCGGCGCCGCTCGAACACCAGGCGCACCACCATCATCTCGACCTCGCGCCGCACGTCGGCGATCCGCAGCGCCTCCATGTGCGCGCCCAGCTCATCTGGATTGAAGACGATGCGCGACAGATCCCAGGTGGCACGGACCTCATAACGCACATCCTGGTGAGTATTCATGCCGACCGGTGCCGCATCGTCCAACGACGTGCGGCCATAGTCCAGCGATTCATCGCGGCCGAATCGGCGGTCGACGCGCACGCGCACCTCCGGCAGCCAGCCTGCCGCGCCGGCGCGCGACAGCAACGACCGCGCTCGTTCAGGCTGGGCCATGACCAGCGCGGTGGCCGCCTCCCGCAGCTCCATCAGCGGCGGCTCACCCGCCGCCACCAGGGCGGCGATCGACACCGCGTCGACCCGGTGTCGGGCCGTCGCTGTCGGGGCCGCACTTGTCGGAGCGCCGGTGGCCGGAGCGCCCGTGGTCCCCGCTGACGAACCGGGCGATTCATCGGCGCCCAGCGCCAGCGTCGGCGTCCCGATGCCGATGCCGATGCCGATGGCCGATTCGATCAGCACGGCGGCCACCAGCGTTGTCCCGTTGATCATCGTCGCATGTCTCATGGGTCAGTCTCCGCCAGGGTTTCGACGGCGCTGAGGTCCAGTTGCGTTTGTTCCGAACCAATGGACGCCGCAGCGACGCGCCTGCGCAGGATCTCGGCGGCCAGGACGCCCGCCGGCGAGCGTCGACCCTGTTGCACCCGTTGCAGCGGGATGGTCATCACCATCAACGCTCGAATCGTCTGCTGGCCGTCGCCCACGTCCACGCTGGTCAGCACACTGATGCGCGGCAGATAGCTGACCCAGGGCGATCGATCAGCGACCGGGCGTCGCAACAACTGCGCCTCGTCGACATCCAGCGGATCAGGCTCGGGCGACGTCGGCAGTTGTCCCAGCTCCTTGCCCGTTCGGCCCCGCACGCTGGCGAAGAGTCCGGTCGGCGTCCCCAACCAGACCTCGCCGCCCGCCACCTGGGCGGCGGTGATCTCCAGCGCGCCGTCTCCCACCACCCGCCAGGTCCTGCCGCCGTCGCGCGACGCCAGCCCAGCGGCTCCCAGGCCGATCCAGGGCCCACGCCCACGCGCCCAGCAGCGAATGGCCCGTGCCGCGACGTTCGTGGCTGTCTTGGTCTCGCCCTCGAACGACGGGGGAAAGATCGTCAGCGCGCCGCCGGTCAACGCCACCGCCTGCCCATCGCAGACGACGACGTCGTCGATCGGTTCAGGTGACAGTCGCTCTGGCGGTCGCCGGCGGCTCATGGCCCACAGACCGTTCTCGGCACCGATCAGAAGCTGCTGGCCGCCAGGCCCAACCGCCAGCGCGCGCGGTCGAGCGGTGGCCACGCCGGCCAGCTGCCAGGTCTGGCCGTCGTCCTCGCTCATCCAGACGCTGTTCTCGCTGACCGCCGCCACCAGCGCCCGACCGTCCGCGTTTGCGCCGGCGGCGATCAAGGAAACATTTCGGTCGGTGAGCCCACGCGGCTCGAAGCGATGACCCGGTCCGCTGGCGTCGACCCTCCACACACCGGCGGTGGTGGCCATCCAGATCTGCCCGTCGCCGGCAACCAGCGCCCGCGGGCTCAGAGGTTCGGCGTCGGGGGTCGCCTTTTCCCGCCGCCGCGCAGGTTCGTCGACGCCCTCCTCGTCCAGCAGTTCCTCCAGCTCGGGCCCGTCGCGATCGGCGTCGGCGAGGTCATAGAAAGAGATCACGTCGTCGACGTCCGCCTGATGACGGCGAACAGGCACATTGGGCGCTCGCGAGCGCGCCGGCGCGTCGGGCCAGCGGCTCTCGACGTTCACCTGCGCTCCCGCGCGCCTCAGCAGGACGGCCTGCCGCCCGCGCCCGCTTGAAGCGATGGCCGCGACCAGGGGCCCGCTGCTGGCCACGGCCGTGATTGGTTCCGAAAGCACCGGACCAAACGCAGCGGCCCGAACGCCCGGTGAAGCCGCGCCTACAACGGCGGCAACCATCACAGCCCAGAGTCTTCGTATCAGGGACATGCGCTGTGGTCGATGCAACCGACATGCCCGCGGCCGCGCGCGCATCAAGCTGTCTGTTCACCGAGTGATCACCAGTGGCCCGCCCTCGCGGCGACCGCCCGCCGGTCACCTTCCCAAATCCGGACGCCGCCGGCACCGGCGCGTGATATAGGATTTTCTGCGATGACGGCCAAGATTCTCGACGGCAAGGCGCTGGCTGCGCGCATTCGCGCCGGGCTGGCGGATGAAGCGAAGGTGTTGGCCGGCAAGGGCGTGCAGCCGGGCCTGGCCGTGGTGCTGGTGGGAGAAGATCCCGCCTCGCAGGTCTACGTCGGCGGCAAGACCAAGGCCTGCCGCGAAGTCGGCTTTCGCACGTTCGATCACCACCTGCCGGCGTCGACGCCCGAGGCCGCGCTGCTGTCACTCATCGCCGAGCTGAACCACAACCCGGAGGTCGACGGCATCTTGGTGCAGTTGCCGCTGCCACCAGGCATCGATTCGCGGCGCGTCTTGCTGGCCGTGGATCCGACCAAGGACGTCGATGGGTTTCATCCGGACAACCTGGGGCGATTGCTGCTGGGTGAACCGCGCTTCATCGCCTGCACGCCTTTCGGGGTCATGAAGCTGCTGGAAGAGGCGGGCGCCGCGCTGGCGGGCGCCAACGCCGTCATTGTCGGTCGTTCCAACATTGTCGGCAAACCGATGGCGGCGTTGCTGATCGCCGCCGACGCCACGGTGACCGTCTGTCATTCAAAGACGCGCGACTTGCCCGACGTCATCGGCCGCGCCGACGTGGTCGTGGCCGCCGTCGGTCGACCCGAGATGGTCAAGGGCGCCTGGATCCGTCCCGGCGCCGTGGTGATCGACGTGGGCATGAACCGCATGCCGTCCGGCAAGCTGCTGGGCGACGTCGAATTCGCCGCCGCCGCCCAGCGCGCCGCGGCCATCACCCCTGTTCCCGGGGGCGTTGGTCCGATGACCATCGCCATGCTGCTGGCCAACACGCTGACCTCGGCGCGGGCGCGGGCCGCCGGCGGCCGCCTTACCTGATCACCGGATCTGAATTCGCACGGGCCGGGTCACGCAGCGGACCACCGACGCTTGCATCTCGTTGAACAGCGGCGGGTTGGACAGCGCTTCGTCCGCGCCCAGCTGCTGCGCCCGCACGCGGTCGCGTTCCAGCTGGGCCAGGGCGATGATGGGCGCCCCCCGCGTGTCGGAACCGCTGCCCAGGCGGCGCACCAGATCGTCGCCATGCGCCCCCGACGAATCCAGATCGACCACCGCCAGATCGACCACGGTGTTCTGGCGTTCGGGCGCCTTTCGATAGTCGACCTCGGTGATCTCGCAGCCCATGATCGATTTCAGGTATCGACTGAGAATGGCCCGCGGCGCCGGCTCGCCCGTGCCCAAAAGGACGCGCACGCCGGCAAAGTTGTAAGCCAGTTGATCCACGGCCGGGCCGTAATCGTCGATCGGCGTGGTGATGTCGATGGCCACGCCGGGGGGCTGGCCGGGGCCGGCGGCGTTCTCGCGCGCCCAGGCGATCTGGCCCATCAGATCGATGGGCGCCAGGCCTGGCACGCGCAGGTGCAGGGCGACCGTCGGATCGCTGACCATCGGCAGGGCAACTTCCAGAAACAGTCCGCCCGCCGCCAGGTGATTGGCGTAAGCCAGCAGGAATGATCCCGCCGAGCGAAACTCGAGATCAAACGTCAGCGGTGCGCGCGCGGTTCCACGGACGACGTCGTCGTTTGATCCGTCGCTGGCGGTCATGACGGAAGCAAGCGGGCGATCAGCGCATCCAGCTGATCCAACGAATGATAGTGAACCTCAAGATGTCCCCGCCCCGGGCCTGACTCCACCACCTTGACCTTGGTGCCCAGCACCCGCGCCAACCGATCGCCCAGATCGCGCGCCGACGCCGACGGCGCCGCCGGTGCCGGCGCCGATGCCGAGACGCTGCGTTCGCGCCGAACCAGCGCCTCGACCTGACGCACTGACATCTCGCGCGCCGCCACCCGACGGGCCAGGCGCTCCATGGCATCCACGGACTCCAGCCCCAGCAGGGCGCGGGCATGGCCCATGGAAATGCGGCCCGCCACCACCAGGTCGCGCACCGATTCGGGCAGGCGCAGCAGGCGAAGGGCGTTGGTGACGGTGGTGCGATCCTTGCCTACGCGACCAGCCAGGGTTTCCTGGGTGTACCCGAAATCGCTGATCAGGCGCTGGTAGCCGGCGGCCTCCTCGATCGGGTTCAGGTCGGCGCGCTGCAGATTCTCGACCATGGCCATCTCGAAGGCGCGCATGGGGGCGATGTCGCGGATGACGGCCGGGATCTCGTGCAGGCCGGCGCGCTGGGCCGCTCGCCAGCGACGCTCGCCCGCCACCAGTTCGTAACCGCCCAGGGCCCGGATGCGAACGATCACCGGTTGAATGACCCCTTGCGTGCGAATGGAATCGGCCAGCTCGGTCAGGCGCGCGTCGTCGAAGATCTGGCGCGGCTGATCGCCCGACGGATGGATCTCCTCGATGGCGATGGTGCGCAGGCCTTCGCCCCGTCCTCCGGCAGACGTGGTCACGGTCTGGGCGCCAGCGGGGGAGGGCGACGCGCCCGGGATCAACGCGGCCAGACCGCGCCCCAGCGCCTTACGTTTGGGAGCGCTCATGGTTGGCCGCCCACGGTGACTGCCGCGCCGGCAGCGTGGCGGGACAGAAACTCGCGGGCCAGGTCCAGGTAGCTCTTCGCCCCTTTGGAACTGATGTCGTAAAGGATGATGGGTTTGCCAAAGGAGGGCGCCTCCGACAGCCGCACATTGCGCGGCACCGTGGTGGCGTACACCTTCCCTTCAAAATGCGTCCGCACCTCGCTGGCAACCTGCTCGGTCAAATTCTGTCGGGTGTCCACCATACAAAGAACGATGCCTTCGATCGTTAATCCCGGGTTCAAGGACTGACCGACCAGATTGATGGTGTTTTGCAGATCTGACAATCCCTCCAGCGCATAGTACTCGCACTGCAGGGGAACCAGGACGCTGTCCGCGGCGGCCAGCGCGTTCAGCGTCAGCAAGCCGAGCGACGGCGGCGTGTCGATGATGACATAGTCGTAATCGCGCGCGGCCGCCCGCAGCGGTCCACGCAGCCGGGTCTCGCGCTCGGGCAGGCTGACCAGCTCGATCTCGGCGCCGGCCAGATCGGCGGTGGCGGCGATCAGGTCCAGCGTGGGCAGCTCGGTCTTGCGGATGACCTCGGCGACAGGCCGCTCGTCGACCAGGACGTCGTAAATGCTGGGCCCCGAGTCGCCCCGGGCGTGTCCCAAACCCGAGCTGGCATTGCCCTGCGGATCGACGTCGACCAGCAGGACACGCTTTTCGGCGGCGGCCAATGACGCAGCCAGGTTCACCGCCGTGGTGGTCTTGCCCACGCCGCCCTTCTGATTGGCGACAGCGATGATCTTTCCCATGAGGGCGAACCCTACCTAACACGCAGGAGCGAAAGGGTTCAACTCGCGCTCCGTTTCGCGCTTCCCTGCGCTGCTTCCCTTCGAAGGGCGTACAAAAAATTGACGCCGTGTAAGGGTGGGTATTATGTAAACCTACATGTAGGGTTTCGGTGAATAGCCGACCAACACAGTCAAGGAGATGCACATGGGACGCTACGACGATCAAAAGATCTACCGCACCTTTGAAGAGTTCGAGCGCGAGGAGCTGCGCCGCGACGTCAGCGGCGGTTCCGTCGACGAGCTTCTCGACGAGATGTTCGCCGGCGAGCTGGACTTCGATTCCACCAGCACCCGGCAATCGAAAGCGGCTGACGACGACGAAGAATAGGTTTCGGTTTCTGCTATAAGCACGCGCATGGCGCTGCAAGCAGAGACGACCACTCGACACTGGGGTGCTTCCATCTGGCCGCTCGTCACCGGGCTGGCTGTCGGGTTTCTGGTGGGCCGCGAAACTGGCGGAAACCATTCCACGACGTCAGCCGGTGAAGGAGCACCCGCCAAGGTGGCGGCGGCGGGAGGAGGCGACAACGCTGTACCCGCCGGCACCAAGCTCCCCGACAAGGTTTACAAATCCGAGGCGGAGTTTCCCGCGGGCTGGATGAAGTCGGCGGACCTGGCGTCGGTGACCACCGTCAGCCTGACCGGTCTCAGCGACAGTCAGAAGACCACCGCCATGCAGGCGATGAACGAACGCAACTGCGAATGCGGCTGCGGGATGGGCTCGATCGGGACCTGCGTGAAGAAGGATCCCAACTGCCCGCGCAGCCCCGGCCTGGCCAAGCTGGCCGTCGACATGGCCAAGGATGGCAAGGGGCTGCCCCAGATCCTGGCCGCCATCGACGACAAGCAGAAGCCCGCTCCTGGCGCAGCGGCGCCGGCCGCAGCCGCGGCGCCGTCGGGTCCGCGCAAGATCGTCTTTGCGGCGCACAACCCGCGGCTTGGTCCCAAGGCAGCCAAGGTCACCATCGCCGAGATCAGCGATTTCCAGTGCCCCTTCTGCAAGCGGGCCATCCCGACGGTGAAAGAGGTCGAGCAGAAGTACAGCAAGGACGTGGCCGTTGTGTTCATCAACCAGCCGCTGCCCTTCCACGAGCACGCCATGGAAGCGGCGCAGGCCTTTCAGGCCGCCCATCGTCAGGGCAAGGCCTGGGAGCTGCACGACAAGATGTTCGACAACAACACCCAGCTCGAGCGCGCCAACCTGGAGAAGTACGCCGGCGAGATCGGCCTCAACATGGCCAAGTTCAAGAAGGACATGGACGACCCCAAGCTGAAAGACGAGATCGCCCAGGATCAGAAGCTGGCGAATTCCGTCGGAGCCAACGGCACGCCGACCTTCTTCATCAATGGACGCGAGCTGGTGGGCGCCGTTCCCTTTGGCGATTTCCAGAAGATCATCGACGAGGAGATCAAGAAGGCCGACGCCCTCATCAAGAAGGGGACGCCGCTGAAGGACGTCTACCAGAAGCTGATGGAGGAGGCGTCAAACAGCCCGCCGCCCGCCGCGGCGGCTCCCTCTGCGCCCGCCGCACCCGAAGCCAAGGTCGACGTCAAGCTGGCCGACGCGCCGGTCAAGGGCCCGGCCTCGGCGCCCGTCACCCTGCTGGAGTTCTCTGACTTCCAGTGCCCGTTCTGCGGTCGCGTGAACCCGACGCTGAAGCAGATCGAGGACGAATACAAAGGCAAGGTGAAGATCGCCTTCCGTAACTTGCCGCTGCCCTTTCACGACAAGGCTCACCTGGCCGCCGAGGCGTCGCTGGCGGCCAACGAGCAGGGGAAGTTCTGGCAGTACCACGACAAGCTGTTCGCCAATCAGCAAGCCCTGGATCGCCCGTCTCTGGAAAAATACGCCGAGGAGCTGGGCCTGAACCTGACCAAGTTCAAGGCGGCCCTGGACAGCAGCAAGTACAAGGACAGGGTCGATCAAGACGCCAAGGACGCCGCCGCGGTCGGCGCCACCGGCACGCCGACGTTCTTCGTCAATGGCACCCGCGTCGTGGGCGCGCAGCCCTTCGAGAAGTTCAAGTCGGTGATCGACGAGGAGCTGAAGGCCAAACGCTAGGGCAGCTTCGCTGCCGCGGAAAGAGCTTCTGCTAGAACCGCTGCGTAGGGACGTCCGGGCGCGGCCTATGGAGGACCTGACCGCCGACGCCCCAGACCAGGCGGAGCTCTTCAGGTGAGGCCTGGCCTTCGTAGGCGTCCAGGCGGCGCTTGCCGTTGTCGCAGGCGCTGGGTTCGAGGATTTCGAACGAGTTTTCGTAGATGATCACCTGGTCGCCGCGAACTTCGCCGCTGATCTGGTAGCGGGTGGCGATCTGGAAATCCAGGGACATGCTGCAGCGGTACGCGTGGCCGTCGATGGAGACCTGGTGCACGACGCGGTCGTAATAGCCGGTCAGCTTGCTGCCGTCCTGCGTGACGTGCCACTCCTCGCGCTCCTGCTTCTCGTCGCCGCCTGGCGCGGCACCCCGGTGCTCCCAGACCCACAGGCCGCTGACATCGGTGGGGGGGCTGCCCGGCAACGGCGTCGGCGCGCTGGACGCGCTTTGACCCTGGCCCGTCTGGCCTTGACCGTCGTGCGGCTGACTCAAGCTGGGGAACGACGCCTCGGCGGGCTGCGCGTCGGCCAGCACGGTTTCGAGGTCGCTCGGGGCGCGCCGCTCGCTGCCGTCCTTGCTGCGATAAAGCGTCTGCCGATGAGCGCCGGCGACCAGCGTCAGCACGTCGCCCTGCAGGTTGCCCTGGTAACGGGCCAGCCGGCGATTGCCGGGATCGCAGCGCCCCTGGGTCGATCGCTGGGCGATCTCTTGCAACTCGACCACGCCACCGCGCACGCGGCCGCTGACGTCATAACGTTGCACGGCCGAGAACTGTGGCTCGCGGTTGCACATGTACGGGCGGCCGTCGCCAGAGACGAAGGTCATGGCCGCGATGTAGTAACCGCTGACGGACTCGCCGGCCTGGGCGAGGTGCCATTCCTGCTTTTCAATGCGCGTGTCGCCGGCGCCAGCGCCGTCGCTGAGGGTGGCCCTGAAGACGCCATCCCACACGCCCGCCACGACCACTGGAGCAGAGCCGCCGTTCGCGATACCGGCCCGATGGCCGACACAACCAGCAGCAGCGATCAACGTGGAGACGATGAGGACGACTCGGCGAAGAAACATTCCGCGACCCTCCCGATCGCAGGTACTGCCCACGAAGCGAAAGTATGAATCAAGTGTGGCACGCGCGCCGGGCTGGACAATCCCTGCCATTCATAAATTTTATCGGTAGGGTGGGAAGGCGCCTTTAGCGAAGGCGCAGGCTATCCCTAGCGAGACGATTCCAGGGCCGTCTGTAGCGCTGCGCTGGCGGCTTCCCATTCACCGATTCGACGCGCCAGCAGCGCGTCGAGTTCCCTCTCGCGGTCGGCCAGCGTGTGCAATTTCAGCCAGTCGCCGGCGTGATCGCCGGCAAGGTCGGCGCGAATCGCGGCCAGCTCGGTCTCCAGTTTGCCCACATCCGCCTCTAATGTTTCGACCCGACGTTCCAGCCGGCGGCGGTCGCGTTCGCGATCCTTGTTGGCGGCGCGCGTTGCATCGGCGGCGGTTGCCGGCGGCGGCGGTTCGTCCTTGCGCGCGGGCGGCGCGAGCTTCTCGGTCTTCTCAGTCT